>QGUP01000112.1 GCA_003242505.1 Bacillota bacterium | reverse complement strand
CCCCGGGCGGGTGGCCCATCCTACCTGGCAAGGGCAGTTCCTCAAGGTCGGGATGGCAGAGCCCGGGCCGGACCCCGTGCCCGCCGCTCCGCCCGGCACCGTGGTGGCGGTGGCCCGGGGCAAGGGGCCGGTGGTGGCCTGCGGGGAGGGCGCAGTGGTCCTCACCCGGCTGCAGCCGGCGGGCAAGCGGCCGATGGAGGCCGCGGCCTTCCTGGCCGGCTACCGGATGGCCCCGGGGGACGTCCTGGGAGCGGAGCAGCCGGCGGAAGAGCATGCGGCGCCAGGGCAGCCGGCGAAGGAGTAGCCGGCGAAAGCCCGGGGAGGAGCAGCCGGCGCCTCCACCGCCGGCCCGGCGCGAACCTTTCCTCCGTCTCGGCCGTCACGATCTGGGGAAGCCCTCGCCGGGGCAGCCGCGAAGGGCGGCCCCGGGGGGCCCTGGCAGTTGTTCCGGTGCCGCCCCGGTTGTTACAATGTTGCATACCGACAAGTCTGCGTTCCATACCGACAAGTCTGCGCAGGAAATCCGGGTCGAGCACCGGCGACGGCTGCCCGTGTCTGATGCGGGGCGTGTACCGACTCGGGGCGCATGAGGAAAGCTGGACGATGTCGGGTAGCCAGGGAGGTCATCCGACATGCCCTTTGGGTTCTGGTACTGGGATCCGACCTACATCATCGTGTTGCCGGCGCTATTGCTGGTCCTGTGGGCCCAGTGGCGGGTGCAGGCCACCTTCCAGGAGTGGAGCCGCCGCTGGTCCTCCCGGGGGCTGACCGGGGCCCAGGTGGCCCGGGCGATCCTGGACCGGGCGGGCCTCCATGACGTGGGCGTGGAGCCGATCCCCGGCCACCTGACGGACCACTACGATCCCCGGGATCGGGTGCTGCGCCTGAGCCAGAGCGTCTACCACAGCTCCTCGGTGGCGGCCATCGGGGTGGCGGCCCACGAGGCGGGCCACGCGATCCAGCACGATGTGGGTTATGTGCCGCTGATGATGCGCAGCGCCTTTGTGCCGCTGGCCAACCTGGGCAGCACCGGCGGCCCGCTCCTCTTCGTCCTCGGCCTCTTCTTCCCCCGGGGCATCGGCGACTGGATGATGCAGACCGGCATCCTGCTCTTCGGCCTGGCGGTGCTGTTCTACATCATCACCCTGCCGGTGGAGTTCAACGCCTCCAGCCGGGCCCTGGCGATCCTGGAGGGCCAGGGTTACCTGGTGGGCGAGGAACTCCGGGGCGCCCGGGCGGTGCTCTGGGCGGCGGCCATGACCTACGTGGCCTCGGCGGCCATGGCCATCTCCCAGCTATTGCGGCTCCTGGCCATCCGCGGCCTGTACCGGGATGAGGATTAGGCGGCGCCGCTGACTGCCGGCGGGGCTCACCCGCGCAGGCCGGAGGGCAGGCCGCAGGCGGGCTGCATACGAGCCGGGGTGCGGGCTTTCCGCACCCCTTTTCGCGAGGGCAGCGTTCGCGAGGGAAGGAACGGTTACGCTTCGCGCGGGAAGGTCCCGCACACGATCAGGGAGGTGTTTCCGCTGGCTCACCGCCGCAGCCCCGGCCCCCGGGGGCCGGTCCGGGGCGCCCGGGAGGTGGCCCTCCGGGCCCTGGTCCGGATCGAGGTGGACGGGGCGTATGCCAACCTGGCCCTGGACCAGGCCCTCAGCCGCTGGGCCCTGCCGGATCCCCGGGACCGGGCCCTGGCCACGGAGCTGGTCTACGGGGTCACCCGCCGCCGGGGCACCCTGGACTGGGCCCTGGGGCAGGTGGCCTCCCGGCCGCTTGCGGACCTGACCCCCTGGATCCGGAACATCCTCCGGCAGGGGGCGTACCAGCTCCTCTACCTGGACCGGATCCCGGCTTCCGCCGTCATCCACGAAGCGGTGGAACTGGCCAAACGGTACGGCCATCCGGGGGTGGCCGGCTTTGTCAACGCCGTGCTCCGGGGGCTCCAGCGCCGGCTCCCGGAACTCCCCTTCCCGGACCCGGAGCGGGACCCCGCCGGCTACCTGGAGGTGGCGGAGTCGGCCCCCCGGTGGCTGGTGGAGCGGTGGCTCGGGGAGTACGGGCCGGAGGAGGCCCGGGCTCTGCTGGCGGCGATGAACCAGCCGCCGCCCCTGACAGCCCGGGTGAACCGGCTTCGCACCGACCGGGAGGCGCTCATCCAGCGGCTGGCGGCGGAGGGGGTGACCGCCCAGCCCACCCGGTACTCCCCCGACGGCGTCGTACTGACCGGGGTGGCGTCGGCCGCCTCCCTGGAGGCGCTGCCCTCCCACCGGGAAGGGCTCTTCACGGTGCAGGACGAGTCGTCGATGCTGGTGGCCCCGGTGGTGGACCCCCGGCCGGGGGAGACGGTGCTGGACATCGCCGCGGCGCCGGGGGGGAAGTCCACCCACCTGGCGGAGCGGATGGGGGACCAGGGCCGGGTAGTGGCGGTGGACCTGCACCCCCACAAAATCGCCCTGATCGAGGCTGCGGCGAAGCGGCTGGGCCTCCGGAGCGTCGAGCCGGTCTGCGCCGACGGCCGGACCGTGGGCCGGCTCTTTGCCGGCCGGGCGGACCGGGTTCTCTGCGACCTCCCCTGCTCCGGCCTCGGCACCCTGGCCCGCCGGCCCGATGCCCGGTGGCGGAAGCGCCCCGAGGACATTCCGACCCTCGCGGCCCTGCAGCTGGAGCTTCTCCGGGCCGCGGCCCAGGCCCTGAGGCCCGGCGGGGTGCTGGTCTACAGCACCTGCACCATCACCCGGGAGGAAAACCTGGCGGTGGTGGAGGCCTTCCTGGCGGAGCACCCGGACTTCCGCCCTGACGACCTGACCCCTTTCCTGCCTGAGGCCCTCCGGGGGGAGCCGGGGGTCCAGGAGGGGTGGATTCAGCTCCTGCCCCACCGGCACGGGACCGACGGCTTTTTCATCGCCCGGCTGGTGCGCCGGGGGCATTAGGCCGGGCCGGGGGGTCCGGCCGCGGGGCCCCGGGCCAGGGCCCCCCGGGAGCAGGAGAAGTCCCGGGCGCAGCCGAAATCACGGTGGGGCGGTCCGCGTGCGCCGGGACCGCCCTGGGGAAAGGAAGCGGGATCGCCATGCCCCAGACGCGCATGGAGCTACCGGTGCTCCCCGCTCGCCGCAATCCCACCGAACTCCCCGTCGACGGCAAGGTGCCCCTGGTGGGCAAGACCCGGGAGGAACTGGCCGAGCTTCTCACCCAGTGGGGGGAGCCGGCCTACCGGGCGACCCAGCTCTTCCAGTGGATCTACCAGAAGGGCGCCCGGGACTTCACCGGGATGACCAACCTCCCCCTGGCGCTCCGCCAGCGGCTGGCGGAGGTGGCCGTGCCGGGCTGCGCGGCGGAGGAGATGCGGCAGCACGCCGCCGCCACCCGGACCACCAAGTTCCTCTTCCGGCTCCTGGCGGACGGCGCCCTGGTGGAATCGGTGCTGATGGGCCACAGCTACGGCTGGTCCGTCTGCCTCAGTACCCAGGTCGGGTGCCGGATGGGCTGCGCCTTCTGCGCGTCGACCCTCGGCGGCCTGGTCCGGAACCTGACCGCCGGGGAGATCGTCGACCAGGCGATTCTGATGCAGAAGGAACTGCCTCCGGGGCAGCGGATCGGCCACGTGGTGCTGATGGGCTCCGGGGAGCCCCTGGAGAACTACGACAACGTGCTCAAGGCCATCCGGCTTCTCCACGACTCCGGCGGGCTCAACATCGGCTACCGGCACATCACCCTCTCCACCGCGGGGCTGGTGCCGGGGATTCGCCGGCTGGCGGCGGAGGGGCTGCCCATCACCCTGGCGGTCTCCCTCCACGCCCCCAACGATGAACTCCGCAGCCGGCTGATGCCGGTCAACCGCCTCTGGCCGGTGGCGGAGGTGGTGGCTGCGGTCCGGGAGTACGCCGAGCGGACAGGTCGGCGGGTGACCATCGAATATATCTTGATTGAGGCGGTCAACGACACCCCGGAACTGGCCGCCGAACTGGCCCGTCTCCTCGCTGGCATGCTGGTGCATGTCAACCTGATTCCGATGAACCCCGTGGCCGAGCGGCCCCAGTTCCGCCGGCCCGGGCCCGAGCGGGTGCGGCGGTTTGCCGAGGTGCTGGAGCGGCACGGCATCAGCACCACCGTCCGCCGGGAGATGGGCGGCGAGATCGAGGCGGCCTGTGGCCAGCTCCGCAACCGGGTGGTCCGCCGGCACCGGGGATGACGGTGCGGGGCCGGCAGACCGGTGCGGACCTGGGGAGGCGGGGAGAGGAGAGGCGTGAAGTTCTCAGCACAGACCGACCGTGGGCGGGTCCGGCCTTCCAACGAGGATGCCTATTGCCTTGAGGTGCTGGACGAAGGGGCCGAGCGGGCCCTGTTGGCAGTGGCGGACGGCATGGGCGGCCATGCCGCGGGAGAGGTGGCTTCGGCCCTGGCCATCGCGACCCTGCGGGAGCGGGTGCTGGCCCAGGCCCTCCGCTGGAACGGCGACGACGAGCGGCTGCAGGGGCTGGGGGAGGCCATCGTGGCGGCCCATGCGGCCATCCTGGCGGCCCAGGGCGAGGACCCCCGGCGGGCCGGCATGGGCACCACCCTCACAGCGGTGCTGATCTGGGGCGAATACCTTTACATCGGCCACACCGGGGACAGCCGGGCCTACCTGGTTGGGGCCGAGGGCGGCATCCGGCAACTGACCGACGACCACTCGGTGGTGGGCGAACTGGTTCGGGGCGGCAGCCTCACCGAACTGGAGGCGATGCAGCATCCCCAGCGGCACCTCCTGACCAGCGCGCTGGGCACCCAGGGCCGGCTGCGGGTCGACCTCCAGGCCACCCTCTGGCACCCCGGGGATGTGGTCATCCTCTGCTCCGACGGCCTGACCAACCTGGTCACCGCTGCGGAGATCGCGGAGCGGGTCCGGCTGATAGCGGTGGATCAGTTTGACAGCCTGGCCCGGGAACTGGTGGATCTCGCCAACTCCCGGGGCGGGCACGATAACATCACGGTGGTGGCGGCCCGGCGCGGGGAAGAGGTGAGGGCGTAGGATGCAACCCGGCACCGTTCTCGGACAGCGTTACCGGATTGTGGATCGCATCGGCGGCGGTGGGATGGCCCTGGTCTACCGGGCCGAGGATACCGCCCTGGGCCGCTCCGTGGCGCTGAAGGTGCTCCGCAGCCAGTTCGCCGCCGATCCGGAGTTTGTTCGCCGGTTCCGGCGGGAAGCCCAGGCTGCGGCCAGCCTCTCCCACCCCAACATCGTCTCCATCTACGATGTGGGGCAGGAGGGGGAGCACCACTACATCGTCATGGAACTGGTGGAGGGGGAGACCCTCAAGAGCCGGATCCAGCGGCAGGGGCCCCTCTCCGTGGAGGAGACCGCCCGGATCGGCCTGGAGATCCTGGCGGCCCTGGAGCACGCCCACAGCCACAAGATCGTCCACCGGGACATCAAGCCCCACAACATCCTCCTGGCCCGGGACGGCCGGGTGAAGGTGACGGACTTCGGCATCGCCCGGGCGGTCACCACCGACACGGTGACCAACACCGGCTCCATCATGGGCTCGGCCCACTACTTTTCACCGGAGATGGCCAAAGGGCAGGGGGCCACGGAGCAGTCCGACCTCTACAGCCTGGGGGTCGTCCTCTACGAGATGGCCACCGGCCGGGTGCCCTTCCAGGGGGAATCGCCCATCACGGTTGCCTTGAAACACGTGCAGGAAGAGGTGCTGCCCCCCGGGGTGCTGAACCCGGAACTGCCGGCGGAGCTGGAGGCCATCATCCTCCGGGCCCTGGCCAAGGACCCGGCCCAGCGGTTTTCATCCGCGGCGGAGATGCGCCAGGCCCTCGCGCAATTCCTGGAGGACCACCGGGCCGGCCGCACCCGGCTGGTGGACCGGGATTTCCCTACCCAGGACTTCCGGGCCCTCCGGCAGCGGCAGCGGCTGGAGCCGGCCCTGGCGAAGGCGGACCGGGAGCAGGAGTGGGATGAGAGCCCGGCGGCCGGGCCTGGAGGCCGGGGGCGGCGCCGCTGGGGGCTCTACCTCCTCATCAGTTTCGCGGCTCTCTTTCTCGGCGGCCTCGTCTACGGCGGGTACGTCCTCAGCCGGCTCCTGGAGGTGCCGGAGGTGGAGGTACCCGACGTGGTCGGCCGGTCGGCCCAGGAAGCGGAGCAGATCCTCCGGGCCGCGGGTCTGCAGATGCAGGTCAAGGGCCAGGAGTACTCCACCGAGATCCCTGTCGGCCACGTCACCCGGCAGGAGTACGAGCCCGGGTACGTCAAGAAGCAGGGCTCGGTGGTGGGGGTCTGGCTGAGCCTTGGCCCCCGGACCGTCACGGTGCCCGACGTGCGGCGGCTCACCCGGGCGGAGGCGGAGAATCAGTTGCTGCAGCTCGGGCTCCGGGTCGGGGCGGTGACGGAGGTCTTCGCCCAGGATGTGGATGCCGGCCGGGTCGCGGAGCAGAGCCCGCCCCCGGGCACCCAGGTCCAGGAAGGGTCCGTGGTCGACCTGAAGATCAGCCGGGGGACCCGGAGGGTGCCCAACCTGGTGGGCCGGTCCCTGGGGGAGGCTCCCGCTCAACTGGCGAGCGCGGGCCTGACCCTTGGCGAGGTCTCCCGGGTCCAGAGCCCGCAGCCCAGGGATACCGTCATCGGCCAGGACCCGCAGCCCGACGCGGAGGTGCCCCCGGGAACCCGGGTCAACG
>QGUP01000552.1 GCA_003242505.1 Bacillota bacterium | reverse complement strand
AGGCGGCCCGGGCGGCCCTGGCGGAGGCGGAGGCGGCCCTGGAAGAGGCCCGGGCGGAGCTTTACCGGCTCACCGAGGCCGCCCGGGACCGGCGGAGCCTAGCCCAGGCCGAGGGCCGGGCCCGGCAGGAGGCCGCCGAGCGCCTCAGCGCCCTGGAGGCCGAGGCCCGGGCCGCCGCGGCGGCTGCGGCCCAGGCGGAACAGGAGTGGGAGACCGCCCGGGCCCGCCTCGGCGACTTCGCCCAGCGCCGGGAGGCGGCCCAGGCGGCGGTGGCGGCTGCCCGGGAGGCGGAGGCGGCCGCTGCGGCCCGGGCGGCTGCTGCCGCCGAGGGGCTGGCCCGGCTCCGGGAGCGGGCCCAGGCGGTGGCCTCCCGCCTCAGCCTCCTGGAGGAGCTGAAGGCGGGCTTTGAAGGCTTTGCCCGGGGCTCCCGGGCGGTGCTTCAGGCCCGGGACCGGGGAGAGCCCTGGGCCCGGGGCGTGGTGGGCGCGGTGGCCGAGGTGATCCGGACGGACCCCGAGTATGAGCGGGCCATCGAGGTGGCCCTGGGCGGGGCGATCCAGAACATCATCACCGAGACCGAGGCGGACGCCAAGGCCTGCATCGAGGCCCTGAAGCGGAACGGGGCCGGCCGGGCCACCTTCCTGCCCCTCAGCACCATCCGGCCCGCGGCCCTCCGCCCGGAGGAGGTTCGGGCGGCAGCCCAGGTCCCGGGCTACCTTGGGTGCGCCCTGGACCTCTGCCGGTTCGACGAGCGGCTGCGGCCGGCCCTGACCCATCTCCTGGGCCGGGTGCTGGTGGCCCGGGACCTCGACGCTGCCCTGGCCATGGGCCGGGCCTCGGACTTCCGGATCCGGATCGTCACCCTGGAAGGGGAGGTGCTGGCCCCCGGCGGGGCCATGACCGGCGGCTCCCTGGAGGGCCGGGCCGCGGGGCTCCTGGCCCGGGAGCGGGAACTGGAGGAACTGAAGGCGGAGCAGGAGGCCCTGGCGGCGAAGCTCGCCGCCGCCCGGGCGGAACTCGAGGCCGCCCGGGCCAGGCAGCGGGAGGCCGAGGCCGCCCGGGCCGCCCGGGAGGCCGACCTTCGGGAGCTGGACCTCAGCTTGGCCGCGGCCCGGGCGGAGGTCCAGCGGCTGGAGGGGGAGGTGCGGCGGCTCCGGGAGGAGGCCCGAACCCGGCAAGAGGCCGCCGCGGCCCTGGCCGGCCGGCTGGCCGGTGATGCCGCCGCGTCGGAGCGGCTCCTGGCCGAGGCGGAGGAGCTGGAGGCCCGGGCCCGGGCCTGGGAGCAGGAGGAGATCCCCCGGCGGTTTGCCGCCGCCCAGGCCGCCCGGGAGCGGGCGGAGGCCGCAGCGGCCCGGGTGACCGCCGCCCGGGTCCGGTGCGCCGAACTCGCCCAGGCGGAGCGGTCCCTCGGGGAGCAGGTGGCGCGGCTCGAGGCGGAGGTCCGGGAACTGCAGGCGGACCTGGAGCGGCGCCGGCAGGCCCTCGAGGACCTCGCCGCCCGGCGGGAGGAGCTTCTGGACCGGCTGGCGGCCACCGAGGTGGCGCTCGCCGCGGCGGCCCGGGAGCGGGACGAGCTCCGGCAGCGGCAGGAGGAGATCCAGGCCCGGCAGCTGAGCGCCCGGGAGCAGGTCGCGGACCGGGAGCGGGAGATCCGGGCCCTCCGCCGGGCCCAGGCGGAGGCCACCGCGGCCCTCCGTCAGGCGGAAGTGGAGGCCGCCCGGCTCCAGGCGGAACTCGACGGGCTTACCCAGCGCCTCGCGGAGCAGCATGGCCTCACCCCGGCGGGGGGGGGGGGCCGGGAGCGGGACGGGGCCTGGGGGCCCATGGCCGGGCAGCGGACTAACGC
>QGUP01000551.1 GCA_003242505.1 Bacillota bacterium | reverse complement strand
GCCCCGGCCTGAAGCGGCACCCCGAGTTCCAGGGCGCCGCCGGCACCGTAAGGGGGCAGGCCGCCCAGGGCCAGCACCCGGTCCGGGTACCGGGCGGCCGCGGCCAGGGGGGTCACGGGGCCGCCGGGGTGGGCGGCCAGCACCAGCACCTCCGGCGGCAGCCGGGACTCCAGGGCCAGGAGCCGCTCCCGCCGGATCCCCGGCTCCTGGCGGCTCAGGTCCAGGATCGCCCCAATCCCCGGGGGCAGGTCCGGCTCCTTCCCCGGCGGCCAGGGGGGCAGGGTGACCGCCGGCACCCCCGCCCGCCGGGCCGCGTCCGCCAGGGCCGCCTCGTCCCCGGTGCCCGGGTCGGCAATCAGGACCAGGGCCAGGGGCTCCCCCGGGGCCGACCAGGGCCCGGCAGGGCCGGCCGCCCCGGCCGGAGGGTGGGCGGCCGGAGGGGGACCCGCCGGGCCATGGGCCGGGCCGGGCCCGGCGGCGGTCCCAGCATCCCGGCCGGCGGAGGTGGCGTCCCGGGCGGGAGAGGCGGCCTCCCGGGAATAGGCCCCGGGATAGGCGTAGAACCCCGCCCCCACCTTCCGGCCCAGCCGCCCCGCCTGAACCATCCGGGCCTGGATCAGCTGGGGCCGGAACCGGGGCTCGCCGTAGTACTGCTGGTAGACGCTCTCGCTCACCGCCAGGTTGACGTCCAGGCCCACCAGGTCGATGAGCGCGAAGGGGCCCATCCGGAAGCCGGCGGCCACCATGGCCCGGTCCACCTGCTCCGGCGTCGCCACCCCTTCCGCCACCAGCCGGAGGGCCTCGAGGTAGAAGGGCCGGGCGATGCGGTTGACGATGAACCCCGGGGTATCCCGGGCGACCACCGGCTCCTTCCCCAGGGCCCGGGCCAGGGCGACGGCCCGCTCCACCACCCCGGGCTCCGTCGCCGCCCCGGGGATCACCTCCACCAGCCGCATCGCCGGGACCGGGTTGAAGAAGTGGAGCCCCACCACCCGGCCGGGGTGGGCAGTGGCCCGGGCGATGGCGGTGACCGGGAGGGACGAGGTGTTGGTGGCCAGGATCGCCTCCGGCGGGCAGAGCCGGTCAAGCTCGGCGAAGACCCGCTGCTTCAGCCCCAGGTCCTCGGGGACCGCCTCCACCACCGCCTCGGCGCCTGCGGCCGCTTGCAGGTCTTCCGCCAGGGTGAGCCGGCGAATAGCCACCCCCGGCTCCTCCCGGAGCTTTCCCCGGGCCGCGGCCTCGGCCAGGCCGCCGAAGATCCGCTCCCGGGCCCGGCGGAGCACCTCGGCGGAGACGTCGTGGAGCACCACCGAAAGCCCGGCCTGAAGCGCCACCTGGGCGATCCCCGCCCCCATGGTGCCCGCGCCGATGACCGCGATCCGCCGCGGAGTCCATCCGGGCTGCGGTCTCCCATGGTTTCGCATGCTACTGCCCCCTGAACTCCGGCGGCCGCTTCTCCCGGAAGGCCCGGATCCCCTCCCGGGCGTCCTCCGTCGCCCCGGCCAGCCCCTGCAGCCACGCCTCGTACTCGAGCTGCTCCTCCACCGTCGCTCGGAGGGAATGGTAGAGGAGGCGCTTGGTGTAGCCCAGGGACCGGGGCCCCCGGGCCAGCCGCTCCGCCCACTCCCGCCAGGCGGCCTCAAACTCCCCGGCCGGGGCCACCCGGTTCACCAGCCCCAGTTCGAGGGCCTGCCGGGCGTCGATCCGGTCGGCCAGGAGGCAAAGCTCCATCGCCCGGCCGAGGCCCACCAGCCGGGGGAGGAGGTAACTGAGCCCGGTGTCCGGCACCAGGCCCACCCGGGCGAAGGCGGAGGTGAAGACCGCCGCCTCGTGGGCGATCCGCAGGTCG
>QGUP01000550.1 GCA_003242505.1 Bacillota bacterium | reverse complement strand
TGTCGGAAGAGGCAGAGGCGGATAAGGGGGAGATTATAAGTAAAGGGACGGCCCAAGACAGCATCTACAGAGAGTAGGTCGTCAGCAGCGTCAGATGGATATAAGAGACAGATTCTGGACCACGGCCGGATCATCGCCCAGGGGAGCCTCCAGGAGGTGCGGGCCCTGGCCGGGGGCCAGGGGACGGTGCGGCTCCGGATCGCCGGCGATGGGGCCGCGGCCGCCGCGGCCCTCCGGGCGGTGCCCGGGGTGGAGCAGGTCCGGGCGGAGGAAGAGGCGGTGGTGGTCGTCACCCACAACCCCGGGGAGACCCTGGTGGCCCTCATCCAGGCGGCCCAGGCCGCGGGGGCCCGGGTGACCGGCGCCGAGGTGCAGGAGCCCAACCTGGAGACGGTCTTCCTGCACCTGACGGGCCGGGCCCTGCGGGACTAAGGGCCGGGAGGGATGCGGATGCGACAGGCTCTGTCCATCGCCTGGTGCGTTTTCCTGCGCATGGCCCGGGACCACCGGGCCCTGGCGCTGCTGTTGGTGATGCCCCTGGTCCTCATCGGCATCCTGGGGGCGGCCCTGGGCCGGATGTTCGGGCCCCGGCCCCTCGACCCGTTCCGGGTGGCCCTGGTGGTGGAGGACCAGGAGGCGGGAGGCTTCTCCCTGGGCCGGGTGCTGGCCGAGGAGGTCCTGACGGCGCCGGAGGTGCGGGAGTGGCTGGAGCCGGTGCCGGTGGCCGATGCGGAGGTGGCCCGGCAGGAGGTGAAGTCCGGCCGGGCGGCCGCCGCGATCCGGGTGCCGGCGGACTTCACCCGGGCCATCCTGGCCGGCGGGCGCTCCGAGGTGGAGGTCTGGACCGACCCGGGGCGGCCGCTGCCGGGGGAGATCGCGGCCGCGGTGGTGCGGCAGTTCGTCGATGGGGTGACGGCCGCCCCCGGGCCCATGCCCCGGGTCGAGATCCAGCCCGCCGGGCTCAGGCCCGTCCGGGCCCTGGACTACTACGCCGCGGCGATGGCCGCGATGTTCCTGGTGATGGGCGGCCTCGCCCGGGGCGCGGACCTGGTCCGGGAGCGGCAGGAGGGGACCCTGGCCCGGGTGCTCCTCACCCCGGCGCCCCGGTGGGCCATCCCCGCGGGCCAGATCCTGGGCACCTTCGCCATCCTGCTGGCCCAGTTCGCCGTCCTGTATCTGGGCACCCGCTGGCTCTATGGCGTCCGCTGGG
The DNA here is from genome assembly GCA_003242505.1 of Bacillota bacterium. GTDB lineage: Bacteria > Bacillota > Sulfobacillia > Symbiobacteriales > ZC4RG38 > ZC4RG38. Next base: position 643 of record QGUP01000550.1, on the reverse strand, counting down.
GGCCGGCGGCGGGGGTCCTCCTGCTGGGGGTGGCCTTCAGCCTCGCCGCGGCGGGGCTGGGCGTCCTGGCCGCCACCCTCTTCCGGGACCCCCGGGCGGCGGACGGCAGCGTCGGCCTCATCGGCAACCTGTTCGCCATGCTGAGCGGGGGGATGGTGCCCCTCTACCTCTTCCCGGACAGCCTCCGGGCGGTCTCCCGGTTGGTGCCCAACTACTGGGCCCTCACCGGGTTTCTGGACTTGATGGAAGGCATGGGCGTCCAGGCGGCCCTGCGCCCGGCCCTGGTGCTGGCCGGGGTGGGGGTGGCCTGCGGCGCCCTGGGCGCCTGGCGGCTCCAGGCCCGGCCGGAACTTTTCCGGTAAGCCTGAGGGGAGGTGACAGCGGTGCGGACGATCCTGGCCATGGCAGGGCTTCAGCTCCGGCTGGCGGTCCGGAACCGGGCCAACCTGGCCCTGGGTCTCATCCTCCCTCTCCTGCTCACCGGGGTCTTCGGACTCATCACCGCCGCCGGGCAGGGCACCGGCCAGCCGGTCTACCCGGTGGCGGTCTGGGACGAGGACGGCAGCCTGGCGTCGGCTGTGCTGGCCCGGGCCCTCGGGGAGGCGGAGGGGCTCCCGGTCCGGAGCGCCGCCGGGCCGGAGGA
>QGUP01000111.1 GCA_003242505.1 Bacillota bacterium | reverse complement strand
TCGCCGGGGGGGGTTTCCCCGCGGGCTGGACGAGCTCCTGGGGCCGGGTGTGGTGGACCCGGCCCGCCTCGCCCAGGAGGTGGCCATCTTCGCGGACCGGTGCGACATCACCGAGGAGCTGAAGCGGCTCCAGAGCCACCTGAGCCAGTTCCGGGCCGAGCTGGACGGTGAGTCCCCGCCCGACGGCGGCCCCCGTCCCGTGGGGCGGAAGCTGGACTTCCTCGTCCAGGAGATGGGGCGGGAGATCAACACTGTCGGCGCCAAGGCCCAGGATCTGGCCATCGCGGCAGCGGTGGTCGAGGTCAAGACCGAACTGGAGAAGATCCGGGAACAGGTGCAGAACATCGAGTAAGCACCGTGGGCGAAGGTCAACCCGACCGGCTGATCGGAGAAGGGGAGGGCACCTGCGGTGTCGGAAATCAAGCTTGTCAACATCGGCTTCGGGAACATCGTCTCCGCCAACCGGATTGTGGCCATCGTCAGCCCGGAGTCGGCGCCGATCAAGCGGATCATCACCGAAGCCCGGGACAAGGGTGTGCTGATCGACGCCACCTACGGCCGGCGCACCCGGGCGGTGGTGATCACCGACTCGGACCACGTGATCCTCTCCGCGGTCCAGCCGGAGACGGTGGCCCATCGGCTGACCAGCAAGGAAACCGCTGCTGCGGACGAGGCGGAAGAGATCGACACCAAGTAGACGAGGAGCGTACATCTTGCAACGGTCGCGGGGATTGTTGGTGATCGTCACCGGTCCGTCCGCGGTGGGCAAGGGGGCGATCTGTCGCGCACTCCTGGAACGGACCCCCGGAGTGCGGTTTTCCGTTTCCATGACCACCCGGCCCCCCCGGCCCGGTGAGCGGCACGGCGTCGAGTACTATTTTGTCACCCGGGAAGAGTTCGAGCGGGAGATCCAGCGCGGCGGGCTCCTGGAGTGGGCCGAGGTCTACGGCAACTACTACGGGACCCCCCGCCGCCCGGTGGAGGAGGCCCTGGAGCGGGGCGAGGACATCATCCTGGACATCGACCTGGTCGGGGCCAACACCGTCAAGGCCAAGTACCCCGACGCGGTCTCGGTCTTCGTCATCCCGCCCAGCATGGCCGAACTCCACGCCCGCATCCGCAAGCGGGGCAGCGAGTCGGAGGAGGCCGTGCAGCGACGCCTGCAGGAGGCCCCCCGGTGGGTGGAGCAGGGGCTCACCTACCAGTACGTCGTGGTCAACGACGACCTGGACAAGGCGGTGGCCCAGCTGCAGGCGATCCTCATCGCGGAGAAATGCCGGACCTCCCGGCAGGGTGGACAGCTGATCCGCCGGCTGCTCGAAAGGGGGAGCATCGAGGATGATGAACCGTCCGACCATCGATGAGCTTTTGGAGAAGGTGGACTCCAAGTACACCCTGGTGGTGGCGGCGGCCAAGCGCGCCCGGGAGCTGGTGGACGGCAAGCCTCCGCAGATCCAGTGCGACTCCAACAAGCCGGTGACCATCGCGCTGATGGAACTGGCCGCCGGCAAGCTCCTGTACGAACGGACCAAGGAAGGCATCAAGTAGGCCGCCATGCGATCGGGGCGCCCCCCGGGGCGCCCCGATCCGGTGTTTGCAAGGGAGGAACCGTCGGTGCTCACCGGCAAGACCGTGCTGCTGGGGGTGTCGGGCGGCATCGCTGCCTACAAGGCGGTGGCGGTCTGCTCCCAGCTGGTGCAGCGGGGGGCGGAGGTCCACGTCCTCATGACCGCCGCCGCCACCCGTTTCGTTACCCCCCTCACCTTCCAGGCCATCTCCGGGCACCCGGTGCTGACGGACCTGCTGGCCGAACAGCACTACGGCCACGTGGACCACGTCCACCTCGCCCACAAGGCCGACCTGATGGTCATCGCCCCAGCCACCGCCAACCTCCTGGCTCGCCTCGCCGCCGGCCAGGCCGACGACCCCGTCACCGCCCTGGCCCTGGCGGTCCGGTGCCCGGTGCTGGTGGCCCCGGCGATGGAGCCGAACATGTACGCCCACCCCGCCACCCAGGCCAACATCGCCCGGCTCCGGCAGTACGGCTACCACGTCCTAGAGCCGGCGGAGGGCCGGATGGCCTCGGGGCGGTACGGCAAGGGGCGGCTTCCGGAGCCCGATGTGATTGTCGCGGCGGCGATGGACCTCCTCCGGCCCCGGGACCTTGCGGGCCGCCGGGTGCTGGTCACCGCCGGCCCCACCCGGGAGCCCCTGGACCCGGTCCGGTTCCTCTCCAACCGCTCCACCGGGAAGATGGGCTACGCGATCGCCCGGGCGGCGGCGGCCCGGGGGGCGGAGGTGGTGCTGGTCTCCGGCCCCACCGCCCTGCCGGATCCGCCGGGGGTCCAGACCGTGCGGGTGGAGTCGGCCCAGGAGATGCACCGGGAGGTGATGGCCTGGGCCGACTGGCTCGAGGTCGCGGTGGGGGCCGCCGCGGTCGCGGACTGGCGGCCCGCGGTCTACCATGAGCAGAAAATGAAGAAACAGGACGGCCCCCTGGTGGTGGAGCTGGTCCGGACCCCGGACATCATGGCGGACCTGGGGGTCCGGAAGCGCCCGGGCCAGGTGCTGGTGGCCTTCGCCGCGGAGACCAGGGACCTCGAGTCCCATGCCCGGAAGAAGCTCGAGAGCAAGAACGCGGACCTCGTGGTGGCCAACGACGTCACCGAGCCCGGCTCGGGCTTTGGCACCGACACCAACCGGGTCCGGATCTACCACCGGGACGGCCGGGAGGAGGCCCTGCCCCTTCTCACCAAGGACGAGGTGGCCCATGCGATCCTCGACCGGGTGGCGGCCCTCCTCGCCGGTGGGAACCGATGAGCCAGCGGCCGCAGGCGATCCAGGCCCGGCTCTGGTCCGACGGTGAGGTCCGGTACGGGGAGGTGGCGGTGGACCTGGCCGCGGCGGGGGCGGACCGGCTCTTCACCTACGCCTTCCCGCCGGACCTGGATCTGGTCCCGGGCACCTGGGTGGAGGTGCCCTTCCACTCCCGGAAGCTCATCGGCTGTTACATCGGGCCGGCGCCGGCGCCGCCGGGGGTCCAGGTCCGGCCCATCGCCGGGGTGGTGGCGGAACTGCCCCCCCTGCCCCGGGACCTCATCGACCTGGCCCGGTGGGTGGCGGACCGGTACCTCTGCACCTTCGCCGCGGCCCTCCGGCTCTGCATCCCCGCCGGCGCCCGGCGGCGCCGGGTCCGGGAGCGGGCGGTGGCGGCGGTGGCCCTGGCCGCGCCCCGGGCCGAGGTCGCGGCGGCCGTGGAAGCCGCCGAGCGCCGCCGGGCCCACCTCCAGGCCCGGGTGCTGGCGATGCTCCTGGAGCGCCCGGGTCCCGTGCCCCTGGCGGAGGTGGCCGCCCGGCTGGGGGACCACGCCCGGGCCGCCCTCCGACCGCTTCTGGACCGGGGGCTGATCCGCCGGGTCACCCTGACCGCCCGGCGTGACCCCTTCGGCGGCCGGGCGGCCCCGCCCGATGCGGAGCGGTCCCTCACCCCGGCCCAGCGGGAGGCCCTGGCCGCGGTGGAGCGGGCCCTGGCCGATGACAACCCCTTTTCCCCCCGGCGGCCCATCCTGATCCACGGGGTGACGGGGTCGGGGAAGACCGTGGTCTACCTCCAGGCCATCGCCCGGGTCCTGGCCCGGGGGCAGCAGGCCATCGTCCTGGTGCCGGAGATCAGCCTCACCCCCCAGACCGTGGGCCGGTTCCGGGCCCGGTTCGGCGACCGGGTGGCGGTGCTCCACTCGGCCCTCTCCGAGGGGGAGCGGTGGGACGAGTGGCTCCGGATCCGCCGGGGCGAGGTGGACATCGTCGTCGGAGCCCGGTCCGCGGTCTTCGCCCCGGTGGAGCGGCTGGGGATGATCATCGTCGACGAGGAGCACGAGAGCACCTACAAGCAGGAGACCACCCCGCCGTACCACGCCCGGGAGGTGGCGGAGGAGCGCTGCCGCCGGGCCGGCGCGGTGCTGGTCCTGGGCAGCGCCACCCCCGCGGTGGAGACCTACTGGCGGGCCGAGCGGGGGGAGATCGAGCGGGTGGTGCTCCCCGAGCGGGTGGACGGCCGCCCCCTGCCGCCGGTGGAACTGGTGGACATGCGGGAGGAGCTGCGGGCGTTTAACCGCTCCATCTTCTCCCGGCGGCTCCAGGAGGCCCTGGACGAGACCCTGGGCCGGGGGGAGCAGGCGATCCTCTTCCTCAACCGCCGGGGCTACCATACCTTTGTCCTCTGCCGGGCCTGCGGGGAAGCCATCGCCTGCCCCAACTGCGCGGTGGCCCTCACCTGCCACCTCCCGGGCCCGGGCCAGCCCCAACCCCGGCGGCTGGAGTGCCACTACTGCGGCCACGCGGAGCCCGTGCCCAGCACCTGTCCCCGGTGCGGCTCCGACAAGATCCGGTACCTGGGGGCCGGCACCGAGCGGGTGGAGGCGGAGCTGCGGGAGCTCTTCCCCCGGGCCCGGGTGCTCCGGCTGGACGTGGACACCACCCGGCGCAAGGGCGCCCACGGGGAGATCCTGGGGGCCTTCAGCCGGGGGGAGGCGGACGTGCTCATCGGCACCCAGATGGTGGCCAAGGGGCTGGACTTCGGCCGGGTCACCCTGGTCGGGGTGGTGCTGGCGGACACCACCGCCAACCTGCCGGACTTCCGGGCGGCGGAGCGGACCTTCCAGCTTATCACCCAGGTGGCCGGCCGGGCCGGCCGGGGGGACCGGCCGGGCCGGGCCCTGGTCCAGACCTACATGCCCGACCACCCGGCCATCGCCGCCGCGGTCCGGGGGGACATCGCCGGGTTCTACGCCAGAGAACTCGCCTGGCGCCAGGTCCAGGGCTACCCGCCCTTTGCCGACTTTGTCCGGCTGCTCTTCACCGGCCCCGAGGAGGGGGAGGTGGCCCTGGCGGCCCGGGCCGCCTACCAGGCCCTCCTGCCCTACGGAAAGGACGGGGCGATGGAAGTCCGGGAGCCCGGGCCGGCGCCCCTGGTCCGGCTCCGGGGGCAGTGGCGGTATCACCTGCTCCTCCGGGGCCCGGACCGGCAGGCGATGGTGGCCGCGGTCCGCGCCGCCCTCGTTGGCCGCCGGCTGCCGGGCAAGGGGGTCCGGATGAGCGTCGACGTCGGACCGTATACAATTCTTTAGGGACGGCCCCGGCGGCGGGGAGAAGGAGTGAGAGGCTTTGGCGATTCTGCCCATCGTCACCCATCCGCATCCGGTGCTGCGGAAGAAGGCCAAGCCGGTGCAGAAGATCAACGCGAGCATCCGCAAGCTCATCGATGACATGACCGAGACCATGTACGCCGCCCCCGGGGTGGGGCTGGCTGCGCCCCAGGTGGGCGTCTCCAAGCGGATCATCGTGGTGGACGCCCAGGACGGCAGCGGGCTCTTCCAGGTGATCAACCCGGAGATTGTCGCGGCCGAGGACTTCGGCGTCATGGGCACCGAGGGGTGCCTTTCCATCCCCGGGCTCGTGGGGGATGTGCCCCGGTACCGGAAGGTGCGGGTGACGGGGCTCAACCGGGACGGCCACCGGATCTGGATCGACGCGGAGGGGTGGCTCGCCCGGATCTTCCAGCACGAGATCGACCACCTGGACGGGATCCTCTACATCGACAAGGCGACCAACATCCGGGAGGTCAAGGAGGAGGAAGAGGAGGCCCCGGAGGCCGGGGAAGCCGGGGAGGCCACAGAGGCTGCGAAGGCCGGGGAGACCGGCGAAGCCCGGGCGGCCGGCGGGGTGGAGGCGGCCCGGGCCGGGGCGGGCGCTTCCCGGACCGGGACTGGGGCAGGCGGCCCCCAGACCGGAGCCCGGGGTGCCGGGACCAGCCCGGAGGCGGAAGCCGGGGGAGGGGAGTAGCCGGTGCTGCGGATCCTTTTCATGGGCACCCCGGAGTTCGCCTGCCCGACCCTTGAGGCCTTGATCCGGGCCGGGTATCCGGTAGTGGCGGTGGTGACCCAGCCGGACCGGCCCGCGGGCCGGGGCGGCAAGCTCCAGCCGCCGCCGGTCAAGCGCCTGGCGGAGGCCCACGGCATCCCCGTCCTCCAGCCCCGGCGAGTCCGGCATCCCGACGCGGTGGCCCAGCTCCGGGCCCTGGCCCCGGACCTGGTGGTGACCGCGGCCTTCGGCCAGATCCTCTCGGCGGAGGTGCTGGCGGTGCCCCGGCTGGGGTGCCTCAACGTCCACGCCTCCCTCCTCCCCCGGTGGCGGGGCGCAGCCCCCATCCACCGGGCGGTGATGGCCGGGGACACGGAGACGGGAATTACCATCATGTGGATGGACGAGGGGCTGGACACCGGCGACATCTTGCTGCAGCGGGCCATCCCCATCGGCCCCCTGGAGACCGCCGGGGAGGTCCACGACCGGCTGGCGGCCCTGGGGGCGGAACTGGCCGTCGAGGCGGTCCGGCTGGTGGCGGAGGGCCGGGCCCCCCGGATCCCCCAGGACCATGCCCGGGCCACCTACGCGGCGAAGCTCACCCCGGAGGATGAGCGGATCGACTGGCGGGAGAGCGCCACCCAGGTGGTGAACCGCATCCGGGGGCTGAACCCCTGGCCGGTGGCCCATACTACCTGGCAAGGGCAGATCCTCAAGGTCTGGATGGCAGAGCCCTGGCCGGAGCCCGTGCCCGCCGCTCCGCCCGGCACCGTGGTGGCGGTGGCCCGGGGCAAGGGGCCGGTGGTGGCCTGCGGGGAGGGCGCTTATAAACCTCTCCCGGCCCACCAGAAT
>QGUP01000110.1 GCA_003242505.1 Bacillota bacterium | reverse complement strand
CGAGGATCAGGTCCTCCACCTCCCGGGGGTCGAGGCCGGGCACCCGCTCCAGGGCCGCCCGGACCGCCAGGGCCCCCAGGTCGTCGGGCCGGACCTGGCTCAGGGACCCCCGGGCCTTGCCGATGGGAGTGCGGGCACCGGCGACGATGACGGCGTCACGCACGGGGGAGATACCTCCTTTGCGCACAGAACTCGGGTGGGCGGCCGGCCGCCGGGGCGCCAGGGCGCCCGGGGGCCGGCGGGTACAGTTGGGTGCAGGCGGACCGGGCCGGCCGGGGCCGGGCGGCCCCGGCCGGGCGGCCCCAGCCGGCGCCCATCAGTTCCGGAGGGGCTTGCCGGTCTTCAGAAGGTGCATCATCCGCTGCTGGGACTTGGGCTCGCCGCAGAGGCTGACAAAGGCCTCCCGCTCCAGGTCCAGGAGGTACTGCTCCGAGACCAGGGTCCCGGCGGGCAGGTTGCCGCCGGTGAGGACGTAGGCCACCTTCTTGGCGATCTTCACGTCGTGCTCGGTGGCGTAGCCCCCCTGCTGCATCGACCAGGCGGCGAGTTCCAGCACCGCCCGGGCGTCGGCCCCCAGCACCGGCACCTTGGCCGGGGCCGGCGGCCGGTACCCCGCGGCGTCCAGTTCCAGCACCGCCCGCTTGGCCTGGGCCAGCAGGTGGTCCCGGTTCATCACGATCTGGTCCGTTGGCCGCAGGTAGCCGTACTGCATCGCCTCGTGGGCGGAGGTGGCCACCCGGGCGGTGGCGATGTTCTCGAAGGCCCGGTTGATAAAGGCCTGGGGGTCCAGGGGCCCGGGCACCTGGCTCGGGGTCTGGGGCACCTGGGCCATGGCCCGGAGGGCCATCTCCTTGGTGCCGCCCCCCGCGGGGATGAGGCCCACCCCCACCTCCACCAGCCCCATGTAGGTCTCCGCCGCGGCCACCGTCCGGGCGCAGTGCATCGCGATCTCCGCGCCGCCCCCGAGGGTCATGCCGAAGGGGGCCACCACCACCGGCCGGGAGAGGTACTTGAGGGTCATGTTCGCCTGCTGGAAGACCCGCACCGCCAGGTCGATCTCGTCAAAGGCGTGCTCCTGGGCGTACATGAGGATGAGCATCAGGTTGGCGCCGACGCAGAAGTTGGGCACGCCCTCCGCGGAGATCACCAGCCCCCGCCAGTTCCGCTCTACCTCCTGGGCCGCCCACTTCACCGCGGCGGCAAAGTCCTCGCCGATGGCCTGCTTGGGCGGGTGGAACTGCATCCCCAGGACGTCGTCCCCCAGGTCCACGAAGGTGGAGCCGCTGGTCTGGCGGACGATCCGGGTCTTCTCGGACTTGAGCACCGTAAAGGAGAGGGGCATCTCCGCCGGCCGCCCCTGGGGGTAGAAGCCCCCGGCCGCGGCCCGGTCCTTGACCCACTGGGGCACCTGGAGCCCCTCGGCCTCCATCCGGGCGATGGACTCCTGGAGCCCGATGGCCTCCCAGGTCTCGAAGGGGCCCAGCTCCCAGCCAAAGCCCCAGCGCATCGCCTGGTCGATGGCCGCCACGTCGCCGCCGGCGATCTCCTCGGCCTTCTCAGCGCAGAAGAGGAGCACCTGCTTGAGCACCGCCCAGGCAAAGCGCCCCGCGGGGTCCTGGGCACCCACCAGCGTCCGGATCCGCTCCCGGAGGTCCGGGATCTGCCGGGTCTGGGCGAGGGACGGGAAGTCGGGCTTGCGCCGGGGCCGGTACTCCAGGGTGGCGAGGTCCAGGGCCAGGATCTCGCCGTTCACCTTCTTGTAGAAGCCCTGGCCGGCCTTCTCCCCCAGCCACCCGCGGCGGACCATCTCCTCCAGGGCCGGGGGCACCTGGAGCATCCGGGCCTCCTCCGGGTCCGAGGTGGCCGCGGCGGTGTTCCGGGCCACGTTGAGGAAGGTGTCCAGCCCGACTACGTCCAGGGTCCGGAAGGTGGCGCTCTTGGGCCGGCCCATGGCCGGGCCGGTGATGGCATCGACCTCGTCCACCCCCAGGCCCATCTCCGTCATCACCTTCAGGGTGACGGCCAGGCCGTAGACCCCGATCCGGTTGGCGATGAAGTTGGGAGTGTCCCGGCAGATCACCACCCCCTTGCCCAGCACCCGCTCCCCGAACTCCTTCATGAAGGCCACCACCTCGGGGTCGGTCTCGGGGGTGGGGATGACCTCCAGGAGCCGCAGGTACCGGGGCGGGTTGAAGAAGTGGGTGCCCAGGAAGGTCCGGCGCAGCTCCGGCGGCAGCACCTCCGCCTGGGCGGCGATGGAGAGGCCGGAGGTGTTGGAGCTGAGGATGGTCCCCGGCCGGGCGTGCTCCGCCACCCGGGCCCAGAGCTGGCGCTTGACCTCCAGGTTCTCCACCACCGCCTCCAGGACCCAGTCGGCCTCCCGCACCGCCTGGGCCAGGTGGTCCTCCAGGTTGCCGGGGGTGATGAGGTTCAGCACCTCGTTGCTGAAGATGGGGCTGGGCTTCATCTTCGGCAGCCGCTTGAGGGCCTCGGTGGCCAACCGGTTCCGGACCTGGGGGCTCTCCCGGGTGAGCCCCCGGGCCTCCTCCTCCGGGGTCGGCTGGGGGACGATGTCCAGCAGGGTGACGGGGATGCCGCAGCCTGCCAGGTGGGCGGCAATCTGGGAGCCCATCAGCCCGGCGCCCAGCACCACCGCCCGTCGGATGGTCCTCGGCATGGGGAAGGATCGCCTCCTTCGGTCGGATCTGAGGGAAGGAATCTGGGAGACCTTGGGGGTCTGAGGGAAGGGATCCGGGAGATCTCAAGAATCGCTGGGTTGGTCAGATCGGCCTTGGGGAGCCGCGGGAGGTTGGGGAGTTGGGGAGCCGCGGGAGGTTGGGGAGCAGCGGGAGGTGCGGCTGGCCCAGCTCAGGCCCCGCCCTGGGCGCTGCCCTCGCCGCTCGGGGCTCCGGCCCCGCCGCCCGGGGCGCCGACCTCGCCGCCCGGGGTGCCGCCCTGGCCACCCGGCGAGCCGTCCCCGCCACCGGGGGCGCCGCCCTCGTCCGCCATGGAGCTGGCGGCCGCGTCCTCCCGGGCCTGCCGCTCCCGCTCCTCGTCCCGCAGGACCCGGCGGAGCACCTTGCCCACCAGGGACTTGGGGAGGCTGTCCCGGAACTCCACCAGCCGGGGCACCTTGTAGGGGGCCAGGTGCTGGCGGCAGTAGGCCTCCAGTTCCTCCTGGGTCAGCGTGGCCCCGGGCTTCAGCACCACGAAGGCCTTGACCGTCTCCCCCCGGTAGGGGTCCGGCACCCCGATGACCGCCGCCTCCTGGATGGCCGGGTGGGCGTAGAGGACCTCCTCCACCTCCCGGGGGTAGATGTTGAAGCCGCTGGCGATGATGACGTCCTTCTTCCGGTCGACGATGTAGAAGTAGCCTTCCTCGTCCATCCGGGCGATGTCCCCGGTCCGGAGCCAGCCGTCCGGGGAGAGGACCTGGGCGGTCTCCTCGGGCCGGTTCCAGTACCCCTTCATCACCTGGGGCCCCCGGACGACCAGTTCCCCGGGCTCCCCCACCGGGACGTCGTCCCAGCCGTCCAGGGTGACCACCCGGGCCTCGGTGTCCGGCCAGGGCAGGCCAATAGACCCGGCCTTCCGCCGGCCCCAGATGGGGTTGGCGTGGGTGACCGGGGAGGTCTCGCTGAGGCCGTAGCCCTCCACCAGCCGGCCGCCGGTGACGGCCTCGAACTTCTCCTGCACCTCCAGGGGCAGGGGCGCGGCGCCGCTGATGCAGGCCTCAATCCCGGAGAGGTCGTACTCCCGGAGCTTGGGGTGGTTGAGGAGGGCGATGTACATGGTGGGCGCGCCGGGGAAGAGGGCGGGCCGGTACTTCTGGATGAGCTTCAGCACCTCCCCGGGGTCGAACCGGGGCACCAGGACCACGGTGGAGGCCGAGGCGACGCTGAAGTTCATCACCGCGGTCATGCCGTAGACGTGGAAGAGGGGCAGGGCCCCGATGGTGAGGGCCCGGCGGTCCCGGAACTTGTAGAGCCACGCCCGGATCTGCCAGCAGTTGGCCACCAGGTTCCGGTGGGTCAGCATGCACCCCTTGGCCAGTCCGGTGGTCCCGCCGGTGTACTGCAGCAGCGCCAGGTCGTCAGGCCGCCGGTGGTGCCGCTCGGCCAGGGGCGGCTCCCGGAGAAGGGCCTGGAACCGGTGCACCCTGGGGCCGTAGGGGATCCGGGGCCGCTGCCGGCGCACCTTGAGGGGGTAGAGCCACCGGAAGGGGAGGCCCATGTACTCCTCCAGGCCGGTGACGACGATATGCTCGACCTGGGTGTCCGGCCAGACCTCCGCCACCCGGTTCCAGACCAGGTCCAGGGCCACCAACACCCGGGCCCCGGAGTCGGCCAGCTGGTGCTTGAGTTCCCGGGGGGTGTAGAGGGGGTTGACCATCACCACCACACCGCCGGCCATCAGCACCCCATAGTAGGCGATCACCACCTGGGGGCAGTTGGGCAGCATGATCGCCACCCGGTCCCCCTCCGCCACCCCCAGCCGGCGCAGGGCTCCGGCCAGCCGCCGGGCCTGATCGTGGATCTGCCGGTAGGTCTGCCGGCCGCCGTAGAAGATGGTCGCGGTCACCTCCCCGTGCTGCCGGGCCGCCTCCTCGAGGAAGTGGTCCAGGGTCACCTCCGGGTACTCCAGGGTCGGCGGCACCTCCGGGGGGTAATGGGCCAGCCAGGGTTTCTGCGCGTACATCGCCACCCTCCCCTTGCCGCGGGCCGATTTGTCCCATCCGATGATGCCATGCGACACTTTCCATTACACGTTCCATTAGCAAAAGAAATGCCAAACGGCCGGTCGTGGCTTCCGACCGGCCGTTTGGTCATTTCCGGTGGCGACCGTCGGCGAGACGGACCACCTTGTGTTGCATCATGAAACCCTAGCCAGGCTCCACTCGTTCAATTTTGCAACACACCGCGATCTTGCAACACGCCCCGGCCCTGCAGCACACCCCGGTCCTGCACCACGCCCCGGTGCTCCCGGAGGCGGCGCCAGACGGTGGTCCGGCTGATGCCCAGGATCCGGGCCACCCGGGACCGGTCCCCCTCCCGGGCCTCCAGGGTCCGGAGGATCTCCCCGATCATCTCGTCCAGGGGGCCGATGCGGACCGGGATCCAGTCGGCGCCGGCGGGTGGCGCCGGGGGGCCAGCCGGCGGAGCCGGGGCGCCAACGGCCAGCGGCGGCTCCCCCGCCACCGCGCCGGCCTTCTGCGGCGCCGGTGCTGAAGAGACCCCGGGGCCGGCGGCCTCCTCGGCCAGGAGCCGCCGGAGCAGGGCCGCGCCGTCTTCCCCGGGGGTAGCCAGGACCGCGTACCGGAGCAGCACGTTCCGGAGCTGGCGGACGTTCCCCGGCCAGGGGTAGCTCCGGAGCACCGCCAGCTCCGCCTCCCCGAGGTGGTGCCGGGGCGCGCCGGCCCGGGCGGCCTCGGCCAGGAACCGGGCCGCCAGGTGGGGGATGTCCTCCAGCCGCTCCCGGAGCGGGGGAATCACCAGGGTGAGGACGCTGAGCCGGAAGTAGAGGTCCTCCCGGAACCGGCCTTCCTGCACAGCCTGCTGCAGGGGCCGGTTGGTCGCGGCCAGGACCCGGACGTCCACCGGGATCACCCGGTCCCCGCCCACCCGCCGGACCTCCCCGGACTGGAGGACCCGGAGAAGCCGGGCCTGGACCGAAAGGGGCAGCTCCGCCACCTCGTCCAGGAAGAGGGTGCCGCCGTGGGCCAGTTCGAAAAGCCCCGGCTTGCCGCCCTTCCGGGCCCCGGTAAACGCCCCCTCGTCGTAGCCGAAGAGCTCGCTCTCCAGAAGGCTTTCGGGGATCGCGGCGCAGTTGACGGCCACAAAGGGCCCCTTGGCCCGGCGGCTGGCCTGGTGGATCGCGTGGGCGAAAAGCTCCTTGCCGGTGCCGGTCTCCCCGGTGATGAGCACCGTGAGATCGGTGGCTGCGTACCGGAGGGCGGTCTCCCGGGTCGCCGCCAGGGCAGGGCTGCGGACGATCAGGTCGTCGAAGTTGTACCGGGCGGTCAGCCCCCGGCTGTGGAGCTGCCGCCGGATCTTCTGCTCGATGTCGACGATCTGGGCCGCGGGCTGGCAGGTGATCACCAGCCCCGTCACCCCGTCCCCCAGGTGGACGGGCATCCGGCTGACCACCCACTCCCGCTCCCGGATCCGCACCGGCTCCCCCACGGTCTCGGCCCCGTCGCCGTACAGGGCAGCAAAGGCGGGGTACCGGGCGGCCAGTTCCCGGGCCGGCCGGTCCAGGAGTTCCTCCGCGGGCAGCCCCAGGATCGCCTCCGCCGCGGCGTTGCAGACCGTCACCTCGCCCCGGCGGCCCAGGATCACCACCCCGTCCCGGGACCGGGCCAGGACCGCGCGGGCGAGGCGGCTCTCGGCCTCAGCCCGGCGGGCCCGGCTGACCGCGTCGATCACCCGGCGGACCGCCGCCTCCACCGCCGGCCGGGTGGCGGTGACGGGCACCGCGGGCAGCCCGAGTTGCTGGGCCAGGCGGATCCCGCTCCCGGCGGCGGTCACCAGCACCTGGGCCCCCTGGCGGATAGCCCGGAGGACCTGCCGCCGGAGGCCGAACTCGTTCCGGAACAGGTAGAGCCGGAGCTCCACCCCCAGCATCTCGCCGATCCGCTCCGGGAGGTAGCTCCGGGGCTCCGCCTCGTGGTCCACCAGGGCGATGCGGCTCCCATGAGCCCGGGCGGCGTGGACCGC
>QGUP01000549.1 GCA_003242505.1 Bacillota bacterium | reverse complement strand
AACGGGGTGTGCCCCGTAAAGGCCCCAACAACAGGGTACCCCAGGGCCCCGGGGCAGAGCCAGAGGCTGCGGCCGCAAAGGCCGGCGCGGAAACGAGGCCACCGCCCCGAGCCCAGTGGCCCACGACCCGGGGACCGGGCCCCTCCGGGCCCGGGTGGCGCCGCCGACCGGCCCGGTCCCCAACGTGGGCTGGGAGATCGACCTCCCAGGGGCTGGAGGTGCTCCTCTGCCGGCTGCACCAGACGTACGGGAACATCCCCACCTCCATCACCCTACATCACGGAAAGCGGAATGGCCGCCCGGGACGAGGTCAGCCCGGACGGCCAGGTGCACGACCAGGAGCGGATCGACTATCTCAGGGCCCACTTTCAGGCGGCCCATCGGGCCATGACCGCGAGGGCGGACTACGCCGCCCAGCGCCGGAAGCCCCCGGAGAACCTCGGCTACAGGTCCCCCCAGACCTGCCGGGCCACCTCGACGACCAGCCGCAGTTTGGCCCACTGCTCGTCCTCGGTGAGGAGATTCCCCTCTTCCGTCGAGGCGAAGCCGCACTGGGGGCTGATGCACAGCTGTTCCAGCGGCACGTACTTGGCCGCTTCCTCGATCCGGCGCCGGAGGAGGTCCGGGGACTCGAGCTGGCCGAACTTCGACGTCACGAGCCCCAGGACGATCCGCAGGTCCGGCCGGCGCACGTACCGCAGCGGTTCGAAGCCACCGGCCCGCTCCGAATCGTACTCGAGGAAAAACCCGTCGACCGCGACCTGGGTGAAGAGGACCTCCGCCACCGGCTCGTACCCGCCCGAGGCGATCCAGGTCGAGCGGAAATTGCCCCGGCAGATGTGCATGGTGACGGCCATGTCCGGCGGCCGGCCCTCCAGGGCCCGGTTGATGGTCTCGGCGTACCGCTGCATGAGCCGGTCCGGGTCCCAGCCCTTCTGGCGCACCCGCTCCCGCTCTTCCGGCGAGCAGAGGCAGCCCCAGGAGGTGTCGTCCAGCTGCAGATACCGGCAGCCGGCGTCGTAGAAGGCCCGGATGACCTGCCGGTAGGTGGCGGCCAGGTCCGCGAAAAACTCGTCCTCGTCCGGGTAGACGGCGGGGTCGATGGTGCCCCGGAAGTGGAGCATGCTGGGGCTCGGGATGGTCATCTTCGCCACGCTCTCGCCGGCCACGGACTTCAGGAAGCGGAAGTGCTCCACCATCGGGTGGCCGCTGAAGCCGAGCTTGCCCGTGACCCGGATCCCCCGGGGCCTGGTCTGGACGCCCTGGAACTGGATGCCGGTCCCGGCCTCGTAGCCCTTGACGCCGTCCAGCCCCTCGAGGAAGTCAAAGTGCCACCAGGACCGACGGAATTCCCCGTCGGTGACGGCCTTCAGCCCGATCTCCTGCTGCCGGCGCACCACCCGGCGGATCTCTTCGTTCTCAATCTCGGTGAGCGCCTCCCGGGTGATCTCGCCCCGCTGCGCCTTCTGCCGGGCCTCCTTGAGCCGCTCCGGGCGCAGGAGGCTGCCGACGTGGTCGGCCCGGAAAGGTGGCTTGCTGCTGCTGGTCACCGGTCCCTCACCTCGTCTCGCCATCGGTTCCCTTCGCGGTCGGGCCCTCTGGGAAGGGCTGCGGTTCCGCCCTCCCCCGTCCCGGTTGGCCGCTCTGTCCTGCTTGTGGCCATAGCTGCCGACCCCCGCCCACAG
This sequence comes from Bacillota bacterium, assembly GCA_003242505.1. Classification (GTDB taxonomy): domain Bacteria; phylum Bacillota; class Sulfobacillia; order Symbiobacteriales; family ZC4RG38; genus ZC4RG38. Next base: position 177 of record QGUP01000549.1, on the reverse strand, counting down.
CGGGCGGGGGTCGGGGGCGCCGGCGGCCGGGCCCCTGGGTCCCGGGCCCTAGAACAGCCGCTCCAACTCGTCGATCAGGGACCCGACGTAGGCCACCGCCTGCCGGATGGGCTCCGGCGAGGTCAGGTCCACCCCGGCCATCCGGGCGAGTTCCAGCGGGCGCCTGGTGCCGCCGGC
>QGUP01000109.1 GCA_003242505.1 Bacillota bacterium | reverse complement strand
CTTCGCCACCGAGGCGCTGGTGCTGCCCGAGGTGGCCCGGCGGCTCCGGGAGGGCCTCCAGGCCCGGGGGCTCGCCGGGGAGGTGCGGGTCGCCGAGTCCGGCACCGGTCCCTTCACCTTCTGCTGACTTTCTGCGGACGGGACCGGGGTCTGCCACCAACGACGGCGCCGGGCTTTGCCACCACGACAGGACCGGGGGCGGCACGCCCTGGTACCAGAGCGGGGGAGCCGGAAGGCTCCCCCGCCGGTTTCCTATGGCCCAAAGTTCACCGGGCGGCCCGGTGTCCGGGTCTCCCGGGCGACTCCTTTCAGAGGGCGCCGGCCAGTTCCTCCAGGCTCCGGACCAGCCGGTTCACCGGCCCCGGTGCGCCCAGGATGTGGAGCAGCACCCGCTCCAGGCTGTACGGGCCCGCCCGGATGGGGTCGTCCCGGATCACCGCCGTCCACCCCCGGCCGGCCATCCGCCGGGGGGTGGCCTGCCGGCCGCCCAGCGCGTGGAGGTGGGCGCAGCAGGTCAGGCTGTCCAGGCCCCGGATCTCGATGACAACCTCGGTCATCGGACGCCCTCCTTCGCGGGAGCGCGTGGGATCAGGGTGGCCCGGCGCGGCGCCCGGGATAAGCCCCGGGCCGCCGCCAATCTTCGCCTCCGGCCCCACGGCTGGCGGCGGGATCCTGGGCTCGGCTCACCGGTTCCAGGTGACCGGCGGCTCCTGGATCCCCAGGGCGTGGTTGACGGCCCGGGCGCAGACAAAGAGGAGGTCCGAGAGCCGGTTCAGATACCGCAGCAGTTCCGGGTCCACCGGCTCCTGTCGGGCGAGGGTCACCAGCCGGCGCTCGGCCCGCCGGGTCACCGCCCGGGCGGTCTGCAGGGCGGCCGCGGCCAGGCTGCCGCCGGGGAGGATGAAATGCCGGAGGGGCGGCAGGCCCCCGTCCAGTTCGTCGATGGCCGCCTCCAGCCCGGCCACGTGGGCGGCGGTGATTCGGGGGGCTTCGCCCTTGTTCCGCTCCGGCGGCACCGCCAGGTCCGCGCCCACGTCGAATAGCTCCCGCTGCACCCGGAGGAGGATCTCCCGAATCCGGCCCAGCACCGCCGGCGCCGGTCCGTCCCCCGGGGCCTGGAGATGGGCCAGGGCCAGGCCGATGAGGCAGTTGGCCTCGTCCACCGCGCCGTACGCCTCCACCCGCAGGGCATCCTTCGGCACCCGCTGGCCCCACCGCAGGCTGGTCTCGCCCCGGTCCCCGGTGCGGGTATAGATCTTCACCCGGCATCCCTCCGCTTCCGGTGGTTCTTCCGGTAGTTCCACCCGGCTCGCCGCCCCTCCTGCCGGGGGCGGCAGCCCTTTCGACCCGGCGCGCCCATTGTGGTAAAATAGTGCCAACACGCGCACCACTACCATAACGGAAGCCACCAGGTTCGGGAGGTAGTGCGATGCCCCTGCCGACTCGCGAGGAAGCCCTGGCGCTTCTGAAGGAATATACCCAGGATCCCCGGCTGCTGAAGCACATGCTGGCCGTGGAGGCCTGCATGCGGGCGTATGCCCGGAAGTTCGGCGAGGACGAGGACCTCTGGGGGCTGACGGGGCTGCTCCACGACATGGACTACGAGAAGTGGCCCTCCCCCGAAACCCATCCCCTGAAGGCCGCGGAGATCCTCCGGTCCAGGGGGTACCCGGAGGAGATGATCTACGCCATCCTCTCCCACGCCAACTACCTCCAGCACATCGCCCCCCGGAAGAGCCTCCTCGACCGCGCGCTCTTCGCCTGCGACGAGCTTTCCAACTTTGTCATCGCCGTCGCCCTGGTGCGGCCCAGCAAGTCCATCCATGAGGTGGACGTCGCTGCGGTGAAGAAGAAGCTGAAGGACAAGCGCTTTGCCGCCGGCGTCAGCCGGGAGGATGTCTACGCGGGGGCGGAGGCCCTGGGCATCCCCCTGGACGAGCACATCGCCTTTGTCATCGAGGCCCTCAAGCCCGTGGCCGAGGAACTGGGCATCGCCGGCACCCCGGAGCTGGGGGCGGCCGGTACGGGCGGCTGAGCCGAAGGGATACAGGGCCTATGCAAGAGTGAATGGGGCCGGCAGGAACCGCCCGTCCCCCGGTGGAACTTTATTCATTGCTGCATAATCCTCGTCCCACCGGGGCTGTCAGCCGCGGGGACGCTTGGGAGGGTTCGACGCCATGGCGAGCATCCGCCTCGTCACTGAGATCCCCGGTCCGCGCTCCCGGGCCCTGCTGGAACGGAAGGAGCGGGTGGTCCCCCGGGCCCTGTCGGTCCACGCGCCGGTGGTCATCGACCGGGCGGAAGGCGCCCTGATCACCGACGTGGACGGCAACACCTTCATCGACCTGGCCGGCGGCGTCGGCTGCCTCAACGTGGGCCACAGCAACCCCGAGGTGGTCCGGGCCATCCAGGAGGCCGCCGCCCGGTTCACCCACACGGACTTCAGCGTCGTCCCGTACGAGAGCTACATCCAGCTGGCGGAAGAGCTGAGCCGCCGGGCCCCCGGCTCCTTCCCCAAGAAGGTGGCTTTCTTCAACTCCGGGGCGGAGGCGGTGGAGAACGCGGTCAAGATCGCCCGGAAGTACACCGGCCGCAAGGCGATCATCGCCATGGAGGGGGCCTTCCACGGCCGCACCAACCTGACCATGGCCCTGACCAGCAAGGTGAAGCCCTACAAGGAAGGCTTCGGCCCCTTTGCCCCGGAGATCTACCGGGTGCCCTTCCCCTACGTCTACCGCTGGCCCGGCCGGCCTTCGCCAGCGGAGGTGGCCCGGCAGGCGGCCGAGGCCCTGGAGCGGGCCTTCCTGACCGTGGTCTCGCCCCAGGACACCGCGGCGGTGATCCTGGAGCCGATCCAGGGGGAGGGCGGCTTCGTGGTGCCGCCCGCAGAGTACCTCCCCATGGTGCAGGAGATTTGCCGCCGGCACGGGGTGCTGCTGATCGTCGACGAGATCCAGACCGGCTTCGGCCGCACCGGGCGGTTCTTCGCCAGCGAGCACTTCGGCATCGAGCCGGATCTCATCACCGTCGGCAAGTCCATCGCCGCGGGGATGCCCCTCTCCGGGGTGATCGGCCGGGCGGAGATCATGGACAGCCCCGAGGATTCCACCATCGGCGGCACCTACCCCGGCAACCCGGTGGCCTGCGCGGCGGCCCTGGCCGTCCTCCGGGAGATGGACCGGCTGGGGCTGGTGGAGCGGGCCCGGGTCATCGGCGACCGGATCCGGCAGCGGTTTGAGGCGATGGCGGCCCGGAGCCCCCTGGTGGGCGAGGTCCGGGGGCTGGGGGCGATGATGGCCATGGAGCTGGTCCGGGACCGGGAGACCCGGGAGCCGGCCACCGAGGAGACCGCCGAGCTTCTCCGGCGGTGCATCCGCCGGGGGGTGATCGCCCTCCGGGCGGGGGTCTACGGCAACGTGGTGCGGATCCTGGTGCCCCTGGTGATCACCGACGACCAGCTGGACGAGGCCCTGACGGTGATGGAGGAAGAGCTGCTCGCCCTCCGCTGAGAAGTCGCCTGCCGGAACCAGCGGCCGCGGACAGGGGCGAGGAGCCAGGAGCCGAGAGCCCAGGGGCCAGGAGCCAGGGGAAGAAGGAGGGGGCGGCCCGGCTGGCGGGCCGCCCTTTCGCTGTCCGGAGCCATTTACCCTTCTGAGGCCTGAGCCGGCTGCCCCGTTGCCGCCTCGGGGCGGTGGTCCTCCCGCCGGCGGTCAGGGATTCACGGGGGGCGAAGGATGGGACGCGGGGGAGGGCCCGGGCGGGTACGGCGGCGCCGAGACCTGCATCACCAGATAGCAGAGGTCCCCAACGGTTTCGGCCTCCAGGATGCTCTCCTCCGGGAGTTCGATGTTGAACTCGTGCTCCAGGCTTTCAATCAGCCCCTCCAGGCCATCGTCCAGGTCCTCCACGAGTTCTGCCAGGTCGGTATCCATGGTCACCTTCCGGGGGGCGGCGATCTCCCGGATGCTCCGGAGCACTTCCTGCTTGGTCAGCAAGGGGCTCACCTCCGGCGGGTAGTCTGTCCGCTCCGGCTGCGGCCATGCGGGGGCTGGCAGCCCCGGAGGGAGAAAGGGCAAACACAGCCTCGAGCAGGAATGTATCGGAACCCCTCGAAACGTACCTGGAAAGGAGCCTGTTGCAAATCAGCGGCAGTTCTGGCCGATTGGCCGGAAGACCGGGACCGGGCCAACCCAGGCCGACCCCGGCGGCAGGTGGCCGGGGTCGGGGGCCCGGGCCGGCCCGGGGAGGAGCCAGGAGGCGCCGGGGAGGAGAAGGGGGCGACGGGGAGGAACCGATGGTGTCCGGTAGCAACAAGATGGCGGAGATCATGGCCGCGGCCATTCAACTGTTCAAGGACAAGGGGTACCATGCCACTTCCATGCAGGACATCGCCGATGCCGTGGGGCTGCAGAAGGGGAGCCTCTACCACTACATCTCCAGCAAGGAGGACCTCCTGATTCTGATCATCCGGGAGGCCCTGGCCCAGTACATCAGCAATCTGGAGGAGATCGCCCGGAGCAACCTGCCGCCCCGGGATAAGTTTGCCGAGGCGGTCCGGCATCACCTGAAGGGCATCGCCACGAACCTGGGGATGCTGACGGTCTTCCTGCGGGAGGCTCACGCCCTCACGCCGGAGCAGCGGGCCATCGTGGACCGGGAGACCCGGCGGTACAACGAACTGGTGGAGGGGATCTACCAGGAAGGGGTGGCCCAGGGGGTCTTCCGCCCCCTCAACCCCAAACTGGTCTGCCGGACCGTCCTGGGCGCCTGCAACTGGTTCTACCGCTGGTACCGGCCCGACGGCCCCCTCTCCCTGGAAGAGATGGCCGATTTCTTCGTCGACGTCCTCTTCCGGGGCATCGAGGCCAGGCCGGCCGCCTCGGAAACGGCACCGCCGGGATCCGGGGGCCAGTCGGCGGCCGGCGGGTCCGATACCTCTGCAGGGGCCTGATCGCCCACGTCTTTCGGGGTCTTCTGCCCGCCGCGGTCCCGCCTTCCTTGACCGCGGGGCGGCCCTGCCCACAATGTGGAAGGTGCGGACGGCGGCCATACCCGCTGGCAGCGGCGGCAGGAGGAGGGTGGTCGCGGTGGCCCGTATTCCCCGCCCGGTCGTACAGGAAGTGGTGCCGGGCAGCCCGGCCTGGGAGGTCGGGATCCGCCCTGGAGACAAGCTGATGGCGATCAACGGCCGGCCCGTCCGGGACATTCTGGACTACCAGTTCCTCCAGGCCGAGGGGGAACTGGAACTGACCGTCGAGCGCCCCGGCCAGGGCCGGTTCACCCTTTGGGTGGAGAAGGACCCCGACGAGGACCTGGGGGTTGACTTCGGCGGCAAGGCCACCTTCGATGGGGTGTACACCTGTCACAACAAGTGCATCTTTTGCTTTGTGCACCAGCAGCCCCGGGGGCTCCGGCCGACCCTGAACCTGATGGACGACGACTACCGGCTCTCCTTCCTCCACGGCAACTTCATCACCCTGACCGACCTGCCGGAGGAGCACTGGCAGCGAATCATCGAGCAGCGGCTCTCGCCCCTGTACATCTCGGTCCACACCACCGACGATGACCTCCGGGCCCTCATCATGGGTACCGAGGCGGCCCGGGGGATCATGGCCAAGCTCTGGCGGCTCGCCGAGAGCGGCATCCGCTTCCACACCCAGATGGTGGTGATGTCGGGGATCAACGACGGCGAGGTATTGGACCGGTCCATTGCCGACCTTCTGACCCTGGGGCCGGAGGCGCTCCTCTCCATCGCCGTGGTGCCGGTGGGCCTCACCCGGTACCGGGAGAAGCTCTACCCCCTCCGGACCTACACCCCGGAAGAGGCCCGGCAGATGCTGGCCCGGCTGGAGGCCTGGCACCGGCGGCTAATCCCCGAGTGGGGCTTCCCGGTGGTCTACCCCTCCGACGAGTGGTACCTCCTCGCCGGCCGGGAGGTGCCGCCGGCCTCCTTCTACGGCAACTTCGACCAGCTGGAAAACGGGGTCGGAATGGTCCGGCTCTTCCTTGACGAGCTGAAGCAGGTGGGGCGCCGGCTCCCCGACCGGCTGCCGGAGCCCCGGCGGGTGACGGTGGTGACGGGGGTGCTGGCCCGGGGGGTGCTGCAGCGGGCGGTGGACCGGCTGAGCCAGGTGGAAGGGCTCCAGGTGGACCTCCTGGCGGTGGAGAACGAGTTCTACGGGCCGACGGTGACGGTGGCGGGGCTGCTCACCGGCCGGGACATGCTCATGGCCCTGGCGGAGAAAGAGGACCTGGGGGACCTGGTGATCCTCCCGGCGGTGGCCTTTCGGGATGGGGACGGCCGGAGCCTGGACAACTATACCCTGCCGATGATCCAGGAGAAGCTCGGCGGCGTGGCGGTGGCCATCGCGGGCTCCCCCCTGGAGCTGGCGGAACTGGCCACCGGCGGCCGGCTGAAGCCAAGGGGCCGCCGGCGCCCGAGGGCGCGCCGGGAGCTGCGCTTTACCCCGGGCGCGGCGGAGCCGGGGTACTACGGCTTTACCTCGCCTTTTGGGGACAAGAAAACCCGGTAAAGGCGCCAGGGGCCCCTGATTGACATCTGGCCAGCAGCGTGGTAAAGTACAATACTGCCTGAAGCCCCTGCCGGCAGCCGCCGGCACGGGTGCCACGCCGGTGGTAAGGGAACCGAAAAGTTCCCGGTTGACACCGGCGGGGCGGGGCGATAAACTTAAGACTTGCCGCAGCGCCCCAGGGCGCTGGGCAACTTCCGGTCCTTGAGAACTGAACAGTGTGAGC
>QGUP01000108.1 GCA_003242505.1 Bacillota bacterium | reverse complement strand
AGGTGGAGGCGGCCCGGGGCGAGGCCGAGGCCGCCCTCCGGCGGTACCAGGCGGAGGAGGACCGGTACCAGGCTGCTGCCCGGCACCTGCCCGAGGCCCGGGGGCTGACCGCGGCGGGGCTCAGCCAGCGGGCGGAGGCCATCGAGGGGCTTCTGCGGGACCTGCAGGACCTGGACGAGGAGTACCGGGCCCTTCACCAGGTCATGGCGGACCACCGGGAGCGCCGGCAGCTCCGGGAAGAGGCCGCGGCCCGGATCGCCGCCCGGCAGGCGGAGATCGCCGACACGCAGCGCCGGCTCGGCGCTGCCCGGCAGCGGGTCAGGGCCCTGGAAGAGCGGCTCCGGGACCCGGAGATGGTGCGCCTCCGCCAGGACATCGATGCCCTCGCCGCCGAGGAGCGGCGGCTGGAGGAAGCGGCCCGGGAACTGGCCGAGCGCCGCCAGGCTCTGGAAACGAAAGTGGCGGCGAGCCAGGCCCAGATCAAGACGGTGGCGCCGGAAGAAGCGGAGGCACGAGCGGAGGTCGCCGCCCGGCTGCAGCACCTGCGGCAGCGCCTGCAACTGCACCCGGCCCTGGCGGACCTGGCCGCGGCCCTGGACCGGGACGGGCCGGTCACCACCCTGCCCCGGCTGCCCCGGCCGGTGGAATCGCCGGCCCGCCTGGAGGAGGAGATCGAGCGGCGGCGGACGGCCCTCCTGGAGTTCCAGCTCCAGTACCGGGACCTCCTGAGCGACTACCGCCCCGCCAGGGCCCACGGCGGCGACAGCCTGGTCTTCTACGAGGAGCGGGAACCGCTTACCGCCACAGAGTTGCTCCGGCGCCTCCGGGCCCGGGAGGAGCAGTACCGCACGTACCTGGCCGAGGAGGAGCAGAAGCTGTACGAGCGGATCATCTACCAGGGGATCCTCGACGACATCCGCAAGCGGATCCGCCAGGCCCACCACTTCACCCGGCTGACCAACGAAAAGCTGCGGCAGCTCCGGCTCGGGGGCGAGTGGCTCTCCTTGCGGCTTTCCGTCGCCTCCGGGGACGAGGTGCCCGGGGCCCGGATCGCCCGCATGCTGGAGCAGGTGGACCAGAGCAGCGAGTGGCTGGCGGAGGAGCAGCGGGAGGCGCTCCTGGGGCTGATCCGGGCCGAGGTGGAGCGGGTGCGCCAGGAGGCGGCCGCCCGGGGGGAGGCCATCAGCTACCACGACGCCATCCGGGAGGCCCTGGACTACCGGCGCTGGTACCAGTACCAGCTCCTCAGCCACACCCGGAACCACCCCCAGGGGGTGCCGATCCGGAACCGGGGGTTCGGCACCCGCAGCCAGTCGGCCCGGGCCTGGGCCCTGGCGGTGCCGGTGATCGCCGGGGTGGCTGCCCGGTACGAGGCCTCCCCCCGGCCCGACGTGCCCCGGCTGATCGCCCTGGACGAGGCCTTCGCCGGCTTTGACCCCCAGAACCAGGCCGCCTACCTCAAGTTCCTCTGCGACCTGAACTTCTGCTGGCTGATCACCTGCCCGGACGAGCTGCCCTACAGCGCCGACCTCTCCGCCGCGATGGCCTACCGGATGACCCTGGACGAGGAGCAGGGGCTCCACTACGGCTACCCGATCCTCTGGGACGGCCGCCAGGTCCGGGAGCCCCTGGCGGAGCTGGCCGACCCGGACAGCGCGGCGGAGGCGGCGGCGGACCGGGAGCCGGCAGGCCCCGGGGAGGGTGAGGAGCCGTGACCGCCCCGGCGGCCCGGGAGGTAGCGGAGCGGCTGGCGGCCGCGGGCCTGGGTCCGCTCCTGGCCGCCGCCCGGGAGCGGGTGGAGCGGCTGGACGGGGTCCGAGGCACCGTCCGGGTGGACCTGCCTCCGGAGGCCGTGGAGGCCCTGGCCGGCCTCATGGGCTGGAAGGCCGTCCCCCTCCACCCCCGGGGCGGGCCGGTGGTGGTCCGCCTGCAGGATCTGGACCAGCGGCTGCGGCAGAGCCGGTACCGGGTGGGGCTGTTGGAGGTGCTGGAGGCCCACGGCGGTCCCCTGGTCACCCGGCGGCAGCGGGAGGAGGCCGCGGCCCGGCAGTGGCAGGAGCAGCTCGCGGCAATCCGGACCGCCGCTCCCCCGGCGGCCCGGGACTGGGCCGCCAGCCTGGAGGGCGACGGCCCCAGCGCCCGGTGGTACCGCCGGGCCTACCGGGAGGACCCGGCGACCGCCCGGGAGGCGGCCCTGGCGGTGGCCCGGGCCCTGGCCGCACTGCCCTGCCCCCCGGGGAAGGCGCCGGCTGGTGAGCCGGCGGAGGGGGAACTCCTGGCGGTCTTTGCCGCCCGGGTCACCGGCGACCCCCACGCCTTCGACCCCCGGCGGCCGGCGGGGGCACTGCTCCTGGTCGCCCTCGAGGAGCTGTTCGGACCGCCGCCGCCGGGGCTGGCGCGGTCCGAGGCCCGCGCCCTGCTCCTGGGCCAGGCGGGGCTGGAGGTGGACAGCCTCTCCTCCACCGTCCTCGCCGCCCACCTCCACGGCGCCGACCATCCGGTGGTGGCCGCGATGGCCGCGGCCGGCGGCGGCTGGCCCCTGCCCCTGGCGGCGGTGCGCCGGCTCCGGTTTGCCCCCGGGACAGGCCCTGCCTTTGTCGTGGAAAACCCCCAGGTCTTCGAGTATCTGGTCCGGGGAGCGGCCCGGCTGCCGGCCCACCGCCGGCCGCCGCTGGTCTGCCCCGCGGGGTTTCCCAGCGCGGCGGCGGTGCGGCTTCTGGACGCCCTCCACGGGGCCGGGTACACCCTCTACTACAGCGGCGACTTCGACCAGCAGGGGCTCACCATCGCCCGGTGGGTCCTGGAGCGCTACCCCCGGGCCGTCCCCTGGCGGATGAGACCTGACGACTACCGGCGGGCCGCAGGCCTCCCGGGCGCCGGGGCGGCGGAGGCGCTTTCGGCAGCCGAACGGGCCTGGCTGGAGGCCCTGGACGGCCCCCTGGCCGACACCGCCCGGGCCATGGCCGCGGCCGGCCGCCCGGCCTACCAGGAGCGGCTGGTGGACGTCCTCCTCGCCGACCTCCTGGCCTCCGGCGCGGGTGCGGGTCAGGGCTGCGGCGCAGCCGCCAGCGGGTGCGCGGATTGCCACTGAACCTCCAACCTGGGGCCCGGGCGGGGGTCCGAGTCCCCGCTGACCCGCCGGCAAGGGCCCGGATCACCTCCGAGCCCCCAGTGGTGCCTCCGGCACCGTCCCCTTGCGCTCTACCCGGCGGCACGGTATACTACAGTTAGACAGTTTTCTAAATGTCTAAGAGGTGATACCCCGTGCGCGGCCTGAACCTCACCTTCAAGGCGCTGGCCGACCCAACCCGTCGGGAGATCCTCCGGTTGCTGCGGGACGGGGACAAGACCGCCGGGGAGATCGCGGAACACTTTCAGATATCCAAGCCCAGCATCTCCCACCACCTGAGCATCCTCAAGCAGGCGGGTCTGGTGGTGGACCTGCGCCAGGGCCAACACATCGTCTACTCGCTGAACACGACGGTCTTCGAGGACTTGCTGGGCTGGGTGCTGGGATTCCTCGACAAGGAGGAGGGGGATGACCGTGAACCACAACAGCGTGAACAGCGATAACAGGACCTACCGGGTCGACTGGCAGACAGTCCGGAGGGACTGGCCGGGGCTGCTCCTGGTGGCCGCCGCCTGGGTGATATCCCTCTGGGCGCTCCCGCGGCTCCCGGACCGGGTGCCTATCCACTGGAACGCCGCGGGCGAGGTGGACGGGTGGGGCTCTCCCCTCTTCGCGGCCCTGATGGTCCCGGCCCTGGCCACAGGGATGTACCTCTTGCTCCTCTTCCTCCCCCTCATCGACCCCCGGCGGCGGAACTACGCGTACTTCGGGGACTTCTACCGGCTGATGCGGCAGGCGGTGCCGGGCTATCTCGCCCTGATCCAGGCGGTGGTTCTCGGCTATGCCCTCGGGTACCCCGTCGACCCGTCGTTGTTCATTCGGTTGGCGATTCCGGTTCTCTTCCTGTTCATGGGCAACTACATGGGGCGGGTCCGGCACAACTACTTCGTGGGCATCCGGACGCCGTGGACCCTGGCCAGCGAGGAGGTGTGGGTCCGCACCCACCGGGCTGCGGCCCGGCTCTGGGTGGCCGGCTCCCTGGTGATGCTGGCGGCGGCCTTCCTCCCCGGCACCTGGGGGTTCTGGGTCTTCATGGCGGTGACGGCGGTGATGGTCATCATCCCCGTCATCCACTCCTACCTCCTCTGGCGGCGGCTCGAAAACAATTAGTCCCAGGCGACATTCGCGCCAGGCGACAACAGGCGGCCCGGGCACCGACCCGGGCCGCTTCCTTGATTTATTGATTTTCATCTTCCTATTCGCCGCTGCCCGGGACCCGTTCTCCCCTGCCCTGGGCCAGGTTGAGGAAGACCCGGTCCAGCCCGCCGCCCTCGCCGTACTCCCGCCGGAGGTCGGCCGGGGTGCCCGTGGCCACCAGCCGGCCGGATAGCAGGATCCCCACCCGGTCGCAGTACTCCGCCTCCTCGAGGTAGTGGGTGGTGACGAGCACCGTGGTGCCCTGGTCCGCCAGGCTGTAGATCCGGTCCCAGAACCGGCGCCGGGAGACGGGGTCCACCCCGGCGGTGGGCTCGTCCAGGAAGAGGAGGGCCGGCCGGTGGAGGATGGCGCAGGCAAAGGCGAGCCGCTGCCTGAGGCCCCCGGGGAGCTGCCCGGCCGGGGTGTGCCGGAGGTCCCCCAGCCCCGCCCAGGCGAGGAGCTCCTCCCGCCGCTCCGCCAGGGCCGGGCCGGTAAGGCCGTAGACCTGGCCGAAAAAGGTGAGGTTCTCCGCCACCGTCAGGTCGCCGTAGAGGCTGAACCGCTGGGACATGTAGCCGCACTTCCGGCGGATCGCCTCCGGCTCCCGGACCAGGTCGTGGCCCAGGACCTGGCCCTCCCCGGCGGTGGGGGTGAGGAGGCCGAGGAGGAGCCGGATCAGGGTGGTCTTCCCTGCTCCGTTGGGGCCCAGGAGCCCCATCACCGTCCCCGCCTCCACCGCCAGGGAGACCCGGTCCACCGCGGTGAAGTCGCCAAAGCGCCGGGTGAGGTCCCGGGTCGCGATGGCCAGGGGGGTCATCGGCCCATCACCTCCGCCCCGTAGCCCGTCAGCCACAGGTAGACGTCTTCCAGGACCGGCGCCGCCGGCTCCAGGCGATACCCGGAGGGCGGCGCCAGGGGGGCGTCGGGGGCCAGGGCCACCCGCACCCCGGTCCCCTGGGGCTGGGTCCAGACGAGGCCGGGGAGCTTCTCCGCCGCGGCCAGCAGCTCGCCCCGGGCCCGCCGGCCGTCCCCGGCCGCGGTGAGCCGGGCCATCCGGTACGGCAGCCGGCCGACGAGGGCCTCCGGCTTTCCCTCGGCCAGGATCCGGCCCCGGTGGAGAAGCGCCACCCGGTCGCAGCCCACGGCCTCGTCCAGGTAAGAGGTGGTCACCAGCACCGCCCGGCCCGCCCGGGCCTCCTCCCGCAGGAGCTGCCAGAACTCCGCCCGGGCCACCGGGTCGACCCCGGTGGTCGGCTCGTCGAGGACCAGGACCGGCGGCCGGTGGAGGAGCACGCAGGCCAGGGCGAGCTTCTGCCGCATACCCCCCGACAGGGCCCCCGCCAGCCGGTCCCGGAAGGGCAGGAGCCCCACCCACTCCAGGAGCCGGGTCCCCTCCGCCTCCACGTCCCGGGTCGCCATGCCGTAAAGGCGGCCGAAGAAGGCCAGGTTCTCCCAGACCGTCAGGTCCGGGTAGAGGCTGAACCGGGCGGCCAGGTACCCCACCCGCCCCCGGGGGTCGGGGACCACCCGCCCGGCGGTGGGCGCCAGCACCCCGGCGGCCAGCCGGGCCAGGGTGGTCTTCCCCGCCCCGTCCGGCCCTACAAGGACCACCACCTCCCCGGGGAAGACCGCCAGGTCGACCCCCTCCACCGCCCGCACGGAGCCGAAGCTCCGGGAAACCCCCTGCAGATAGATCGCCGGCGTCATGGCCTTCCCCCCTAGGCAAGCCGCTTGCGAAACCGGACGGAAGCCAGGGCCACCATCGCCACCGCGTAGAGGGCGAGGACCGCGGCGTGGCGCCCGAGGAGGTCCAGCCCCTGGCCCTTGATGAACATCCCGTGGGCGATGGGCACGTAGTGGGTGAAGGGCAGGGCGTAGGCGATGTACCGGATCCAGGCGGGCAGCGCGGAGAGGGGGAAGATCATCCCCGAGATCAGCACCTGGGGCATGACCACCATCATGGCCAGCTGCATCGCCTGCTGCTGGTTCTGGGCGACGGTGGAGAGCAACAGCCCCAGCCCCAGGGTGGTGAAGACCAGCAGCAGGCTCAGGCCCAGGAAGAGGGGCAGGTTGCCGGCAAACTCCAGGTCGAAGAGGTAGACCCCGGCGGCGAAGACCAGGGCGAAGTCAACAAGCCCCACGAGGAAGTAGGGCAGGATCTTGCCCAGCATCAGCTCCAGGGGGCGGATCGGCGTCACCACCAGCTGCTCCAGGGTGCCGTGCTCCCGCTCCCGGGCCACCCCCATGGCGGTCATCAGGGTGGTGATGAACATCACCACCATCCCCAGGAGCCCGGGAATCATCACCGGGGCGGACTTCAGGTCCGGGTTGTAGAGGATCTGCAGGTCCGGCGTCAGGGCTGGCGGGACGAGGGCGGCCGGGTCCGGAGCGGCTCCTGACGCCGGAGAGGGCGGATCGGTGAGGAGCGGAGCGAGCTGGGCCTTCGCCGGTGGCGGCAGCCGCCCCAGGAGAGCCTGGATCCAGGACTGCGTCTGGGCACGTACAGCCTCCACGATCCCCTCCCGGAGCCGGGC
>QGUP01000548.1 GCA_003242505.1 Bacillota bacterium | reverse complement strand
CGGGGGGCGGGGGCAAGGCCCGGGGGAGGGGCCGGGCCATCTCCCGGAGGTGGCGGAGGCGCCGGGGCAGCAGGGCCGCCGCCGCCCGCAGGAGGCCGGTCTTCTGGGCCGCGGCCAGAAGGGCCGCCAACCCCCGGAGCCACCGGGGCCGGGCCACGAGGGCAAAGCCCACCCGGCGCGCCAGGCGCACCGGCCAGGGCCGGCGGGGCTCTAGGGCCGACTCCAGCGCGGCCCGGGCGCTCTCCAGGAGCCACCCGTACCGGATTCCCGAGGGGCAGACCGCCTCGCAAGCCCGGCAGCCGAGGCACAGGTCCAGGGGCCCGGCCGCCTCGGGCCCCGGGGACAGCCGCCCCTCGGCCAGGGCCAGGATCACCGCGATCCGGCCCCGGGGTGAAGCGGTCTCGATCCCCGTCTGCCGGTAGGTGGGACAGGACTGGAGGCAGAACCCGCACCGGACGCAGCGCAGGGCTTCGTCCTGGACTTCGGTTGGGAAGGTGCCAGGTGCCGTCTGGCATGTGCCGGGTGCCGTCATGGTGTGGGTTGCCCCCCATCGCCAGTTGGAACAGGTCCGACACCTGCCCCGGCACCCGCCACCTCGGCGGGCGAAGGGGCCGGGTGCGTCTGCGGCGGCCCGAGATGCAGCGCTACGCTCACGTCCGGGGTGACCAGGAGGCTCAGGTACCGGTGCATCCCGTTCCCCCCTTGGTGCCTGTGACGCTGCTGTGATCGTATCAGAACGGTCGGACAACCTGCCAGTGCTACGACATTACGCCTTCTGCAAAGGACAGAATGGGCCGCCTGTCCGCACAGGGCCAGACAGGCGGCCCCTGCCGCGCAGTTGAGCACCATCGCACGGCGCCCGGAGGTAGGGGACATGTCCGACGCCATCCGCGTCTGCGGGCTTTCCCAAGCCGACCTCCGTCGCGACCTGCTCAATCTCGTCACCCAGGAGGGCACTACCGTTTTTCTCACCACCCACAACCTGTCGGAGGCCGAAGCGATCTGCCAGCGGGTGGCGGTGATTCGCAGCGGGCAGGAGCTGGCCGAGGGGCATCCCCGGCAACTGCGGGCAGGGATGAGCCTTGAGGAGAGCTTCCTGGCGATGATGGAGGAGGGCTGACCGTGGGCGACCTGATGACGGGGCTCTGGAAGGAGTGGCGGGAACTGCGTGCCACCGGCGGACTGCGGAGTGCCGCCTGCTACGTCGCCTTGTTCGGCCTATTCCTGCGCTGGCGGTTCGGCAGCGTCTGGCTGGCGTCGCCCACCACCATGCTCGCCTGGGCCTGGTTTCCCCTCTTCCTGGTGGGGTACCAGATCGCCGACGCGGTCGCCGGAGAGCGGGAGCGCCGGACCCTGGAGACGCTGCTGGCCAGCCGTCCCCCGGCCTGGGCGGTCCTGGGCGGCAAGCTCCTCGCCGTTCTCCTCTATGTTTGCGGCATCGTGGTGGGCTCCGCCACCCTTGCGCTGGTGGTGATCAACCTGACCGTCGCGGCGGAGGGCCTGGTGCTCTTTCCCCCTCCGATGATGCTGTTGCTGGTGGCGGGCACAGCGCTGGCCGGCACAGTGGTCGCCCTGATCGGGGTTCTGGTCTCCCTGCGGTCGGCCACCGTCCGGCAAGCGCAGCAGCGACTGGGGGTGGCGATCCTGGCGGCCTTCATCGGCCCCATGCTTCTCGGCCGGCTCTATCCGCCCCTCCCGCAGATGCTGGTGCGGATGGCCGGGAACGCCAGCCCCGTTAGAGTCCCAGGTAGAGTGTAAAATGCCGGGGAGTCCGGGCGGTGGTTGACAGAAAAGGTCACCGGCGCGTTCCCTTCGAGTAGAAGCACAACCAACCACCTGAAGGGGGTCACGACGCCGATGACCGATCTCAAGATCGCGCTGAT
>QGUP01000547.1 GCA_003242505.1 Bacillota bacterium | reverse complement strand
GCTGGAGGCGGTCCGCCCGGCCCAGGTCAAGGGGCTGAGCCCCACCGAGGCCGGCGCCGGCTTCGCGATCAACCTGGCGGCCCTGGGGGTGCCCGAGTTCCGGCAGCAGACCGGGGCCGACGGCCGGGGGGTCACCATCGCGGTGGTGGACAGCGGCATCGACCCCTCCCACCCGGCCCTTCAGCGGACCCCCTCCGGTCAGCGGAAGGTGGTCGACTGGATCGACCGGACCGGGGAGGGGGACGTCCGGACCACCACCCCCCTGGCGCCGGGGGACCGGGTCCCGGTGCCCTGGCCCTCGGGGGGGACCCGGACCTACAACATCCGGGGCATCGTCTCCCGGAGCGGCCGGCTCTGGTTCGGGCTCCTGACGGAAGGGCGATTCGACCTCAACCACAACGGGGTGCCCGCGGACCAGTACGGGGTGCTGGTGGCGGACCCCCGGATCCCGGGCCACTACGACACGGTCTACGTGGACACCAACCTCAACCAGGACTTCACCGACGAGCAGCCCCTCCGGCCCTTCCACCTGGCCGGGGAGGTGGGGTTCTTCGGCCTGGATCGGCCGGGGACCGAGCCGGTGGAGCGCACCCCCTTCGTCATCACCGACATCGAGCCCGGCGGCCAGCGGGTGAACATCGGCTTTGACGCCCTGGGCCACGGGACCCACGTGGCCTCGGTGGCCGCGGGCTGGGACCCGGGCCGGTTCCAGGGGGTGGCCCCCGGGGCCCGGATTCTGGTGGTGAAGGCCATCGACTCCAGCGACGCCGGCTGGTGGTTCCAGATCGCGGCGGGGATCGAGGCTGCGGCCCAGGCCGGCGCGGCCATTATCAACGTCAGCCTGGACCGGCTGCAGGTGGCCTCCCTGGGCACTGGCGCCCAGTGGCTCGACCGGTTCTACCAGGCGTACGGCTCCCTCCTGGTGCTGGCTGCGGGGAACGGCGGGCCGGGCCTCGGGAGCGCCCAGGGGCTGGGGGACTCCCAGCGGACCCTGGTGGTGGGGGGCTACTTCTCCCCGGCCATCTGGGAGCGGGACCACGGCTACCGGCTGCCCCGGGAGGGCATCTGGTCCCGGAGCGGCACCGGCCCCCTGCCCGACGGGGGGCTCATCCCCTCGGTGGTGGCTCCCTACGCCGCCCCGGGGGCGGTGCCCCGGTGGCAGGCGGGGAGCGGCTACGCGACCCTCTTCGGCACCAGCATGGCAGCGCCCCACGTGGCCGGCGCGGCCGCCCTCCTGATGGACGCGGCGGACCGGGCGGGAATCCCCCGGGACTTCCTGCGGGTGAAGCGCGCCCTGGAGATGGGCGCCCGGTCGGTCCCGGGCTACGCGCCCTTTGAGCAGGGCTTTGGCCTCGTGAGCCTCCCCGGGGGCTGGCAGCACCTCCAGCGGCTCCAGGGGACCCTGCCCCTGGTGGTCACCGGCCCCCGGGGCGGGGCGGGGCTCCTGGCCCGGGAGGACCTGCCGGGCGGGGCCCGGTTCGAGATCTTCAACCCCGGCCAGGCGGTGCGGGTGAACGTGGTGAGCGACCAGCCGTGGCTTACCCCTGAGCAGACGAGCCTCACCCTGCCCCCCAGGGGGAGCCGGACCCTGACGGTCCAGTACCGGCCGCCGGCGCAGCCGGGGGTCTACAGCGGCATGCTGACCGTCACCGCGCCAGGGGTGCCGGGGTACGACGTGCAGATTCCCACCACCCTGGTGGTACCCTACCGGCTGGACGGGGACGGGCGGCTCGACCTCCACCGCCGGGGGCTTCCCGCCGGGGGCCACCGCCGGGACTTCCTGGCGGTGCCCGAGGGGCTCCACTACCTGGAGGTCTACATCCGGGTGACCCGGGGCCGGGCGGTGGTTCGGGTCTTCAACCCCGACGGGGTCGAGGTGGGGAC
>QGUP01000107.1 GCA_003242505.1 Bacillota bacterium | reverse complement strand
TCATAGGAGCCTCACCCCACGGAATCCTTTGGGATTCTGAGAGCGGTGGACACTCTCGGGGTGAGGTTCCTACTTTATTTGCCCAGCCTTTTCCTGCTGCCCCGCCCCACTAAAATGTTACGCGGTGAAAAGACGAACCCCGACGGCTCCCTGCTCACCGTAGGTGCCGTCGGGGTTCAGCCTACGCCGCGGAAATGCGGTCTGTCGGTACTAATACGGACGCACCTCCCCGGGGATTACCCGGCGACTGCCTGAGCCGGCACCGAACCCTGCTGCCAGGGCCGGCCGCTCTGGTTGGAAACGCTGTTCTTCTCCGGCATGATGCCCCGCAGGGTCTCCGTGGCCGTCACGTTCTGCGCGCCGAAGGCCTCGCAGATATACCGCATGGAGACCCACGGGTCGACGTGTTCGCCACAGGTGAAGACATCCACCGCTGCGTACCCGAGCTCTGGCCAGGTGTGGACCGCCAAGTGGCTCTCGGAAATGATCACCATGCCGCTGACGCCCTGGGGACTGAATTTATGGAAGGCGACCTCCCGGATCTCTGCCCCGGCTTTCAGGGCAGCATCCACCAGAATCCGCTCGACCTTTTCCACGTCGTTGATGACCGTGGGGTCGCAACCATAAACCTCCGCCAGGATGTGGCGGCCCAGTGCTTTCATTTCCCCTATCAGCCCCCTTACTCGAATTTCGGGCCCGACCGGGCTGCCCCGCGGTGGGCGGCCCGGGCGGAACCCCAGCCAATCAAGTCTAATTGTAACAGACCGCCCGGAAAAGTAAATGCCCTGGCGGCCCATTGGGGCGCCAGGGTCACGCCAACCGGGCCGTGCTGCCGCCAGCGCCTTGCCCCTGGTAGGCCCGGAGGATGTCGCTGCGGGTCAGGATCCCCACCAGCCGGTCCGGGTCGGCGCTGTCCACCACCGGCAGCCGGCCCACTCCCCGGCGGGCCATGGCCAGGGCGGCCTCCGCCAGGCTCTGGTCCGGGGTGACCACCTCCAGGTCCCGGCTCATCACCTGCTCCACCCGTACCCGCAGCCGGCCCTCCAGGGGGACGTCCCGGATGTCCTTCAGGGTGACGATCCCCACCAGCCGGCCCTGGTGGTCCACCACCGGAAAGCCGGTGTGCCGGTAGCGTTGCATCGCGGCGATCACCTCCCCCAGGGTCGCCCCGGTCCGGACGGTGTGGACGGGGGCGGCCATCGCCTGGGCGACGGGGATGTTCCGGAGGTCCTGGATCTGCCAGGGCAGCACCACCCCCTGCTCGGGGAGGTGCAGGGTGTCGATGGAGTACGGGCTGAGCCGCTGGCTGTACACCGTGGCGATGCCGCAGGCCACCATCGCCGGCAAGGCGATCTGGTAGTCCCGGGTCACCTCAAAGAGGAGGGCGAGGGCGGTCAGCGGCCCGTGGGTTGCGCCGGCGATCATGGCGGCCACCCCCCCCACGGAATAGCCCCCCGCCGGTCCCGTCGCCCCGGGGAAGAGGCGCTCCACCACGGACCCGTAGACGCCGCCGGCCATGGCGCCGAGGAACATCGCCGGCGCGAAGACGCCGCCGACCCAGCCGGTGGCCTGGGTGATGCCGACGGTGGCGAACTTGGCCGCCAGGAGGAGGAGCATCGTCCCCGGGGGCAGACTCCCCGTCAGGGTGCGGGCGATGACCTCGTAACCCCCGCCCAGAGTCTCCGGGAGGGCGATGCCCACCGCCCCGAAGAGCAGGCCCCCCAGGGCCGGCCCCAGCCAGGCCGGCAGCCGCCCCAGCCGCCCGTCCAGGGCCTCGGCCGCCACCACCAGGCGGGTGTATCCCCGGGCCAGCAGCGCCACCGCCAGCCCCAGGACGATGTAAGCGGCCACCTCCCCGGGGTGCTCCAGCCGGTACGCGGGGATGGGGAAGGGAGCCTGGCCCACCATCCGGGCCAGGGTCGCCGCGGTCACCGCGGCCAGGGCGACCAGGGCGACCAGGGCGAGGTCGCTGAGCCCCTGGCCGAGGCCGGCCAGACGGCCGAGGCCGGCCAAACCAAAGCCGCCCAAACGGCCCCGGGGGCCGGTTCCCCGGCCCCCGGCGCCCCGGGCCCCCTGCCGGTCCCCTTCCGGGTCCGGCAGCGCCCCTGCCGCTCTCAATCCGCGGCCTCCCCCGTCAGGATCCGCCGCACCGCCTCCAGCATCCCCTCCGCGTTCTCCTTCACCAGGATCTTCGCCACCGGGTTGAGCATCGCCGCGAACATGGGGATGCCGATCTCGAAGTCCACCGTCAGGGTGACCTTGGTGCCCCCCTCCACCTCTTCCAGGATCCAGTCCCCCTCGAACTTCTTGAGGTCCCCGCTCAGCTGCCGGTAGTGGATGCGGTAGTTCTCCTCGTCGAAGAGGTCCTCTTCCCGCCACTTCAGGGTGGCGCCCTTGACCACCGCCTCCCAGTAAGTGACGGTGCGGTTTCCCTGCCGCTCCTCCACCACCAGCTTCTTCAGGCTGGGCATGAACTTCGGGTAGGAGGGCATGTCCGCGACGTACTGCCACACCTTCTCCCGGGGGGCCGGGATGACGGTGCTGACCTCCACGTAGGGCATCGGCTCACTCTCCTCTCCGGAGCCAGGATTCCCTGCCGTCGGACGCCTGTCCGCGCCCCTCAGTCGATCTGGCTGTGCACCGCCGCGGCCCGCTCCAGCCCCGCGGCCAGGGCGTCCAGGACGTAGTCCATCTGCTCCGGGGTGATGACCGCCGGCGGGGAGAGGCGGATCACCCGGTTGTTGTTCAGGGAGTGGATGACGATCACCCGGCGCTCGAGAAGCTCGGCGATGAGCACCCCCGAGTGGCCGTCCTTGGTGAGCTCCAGGCCGATGAGAAGGCCCTTGCCCCGGACGTCCTTCAGCACCTCGGGGTACCGGGCCTGGAGCTGCCGGAGCCGACCCATCAGGTACTCGCCCTTGGCCGCGGCCTGCTCCAGGAGCCCCTCCTCCCGGATGGTGTCGATGGCGGCGATGGCCGCGGCCGCGGCCAGCTGGTTGCCGCCGAAGGTGCTGCTGTGGATGTAGGGGTTCTCGTTAAAGACCTCAAAGATCGGTGCCTTGGCCACCGCGGCGCCAATGGGCATGATGCCGCCGCCCAGGGCCTTGGCGGTGGTCATGATGTCCGGCACCACGCCCCAGTGCTCGCAGGCCCACCAGCGGCCGGTGCGGCCCATGCCGGTCTGGACCTCGTCCAGGATCAGCAGGACCCCCCGCTCGTCGCAGATCTGCCGCACCCGGGGCAGGTAGTCGTCCGGCGGGACGATCACCCCGCCCTCCCCCTGGATCGGCTCGAGGATCACCGCCGCGGTCTGGTCGTCGATGGCCGCGGCGATCGCGTCGGCATCGCCGTAGGGGACGTGCTTCACCCCGGGGAGCAAGGGGTAGAAGGGCTCCCGGTACAGCTCCCGGCCGCTCACCGAGAGGGAGCCGAAGGTCTTGCCGTGGAAGGCGCCGTAGGTGGCCACAAACCCGGGCTTGCGCTTGTAAGCCCGGGCGAGCTTCAGCGCCGCCTCCACCGCCTCGGTGCCGCTGTTGCAGAAAAAGCAGTACTGCAGGTCCCCCGGGGCGATCTCCGCCAGCTTCCGGCCCAGGTCGGCCACCAGCTTATGGGGCAGGGTCCGGCCGTGCATGGCCATCCGGTCCAGCTGCTCCCGGACCGCCGCGACGATCCGGGGGTGGCTGTGGCCGTGGAAGATCACCCCATAAGAGCCGCAGTCGATGTAGTCCCGGCCGTAGATGTCCGTGATCACCGCGCCCCGGGCCTGCCACTCCAGGGTGGTAAAGCCCATGAACCGGTAGAGCCGGGCCATGGCTTCGTTGACGTGATTGCCGTAGTCGGTCAGGGCCTGTTCCACCACTGCGTCGGGATCCGGCACCAGGGGCACAGGAGCCCGCTCACCGTTCACCGGCACGACCTCCTCCAGCCCGGGCGGGGTGGGGCGGCGGCTTCTCCGCCCCACCCCCGCCGGCATTGTGCACAAGATCGTACACAAGATTCCACGGCGGCGGCACAAACTCCTGCGGCCGGGTGGAGCGGCTCAGATCCACCCCCGGCGGCGGAAGACGTAGAGCATCCCCAGGCCCAGGGCCACCATGAAGGCCGTCGCGCCCCAGAAGCCCCAGGGGGAGTGGAGCCCGGGGATGTGGGTGAAGTTCATCCCGAAGAACCCGGTGATTACCGTCAGGGGCAGCATGATGGTGGAGATGACCGTCAGGGTCTTCATGATCTGGTTCATCCGGTTGTTCTGGACGGTCAGGTACGCCTCCACCAGGCCGGCGGTATACTCCCGGAGGTTCTCCTGCACCTCCAGGAGCCGGATGGTCCGGCTGTAGAGTTCGGCGAAGAGGGAGGCGCTCCCCGGCGCCAGGTGGGGGAAATCCCGGCGGGCCAGGGACGCGAAGGTATCCCGGAGCGGCGCCAGGGTCCGGCGCAGCCCCAGGAGGTACCGCCGGATGGCAAAGATCCGTTCCAGGGCCTGGCTGCTGTCCGCGGGCTCCCGGCCCACCTCCTGGCCGAAGACCTGGCGCTCGGCCCGCTCCAGTTCTTCCTCCATCCGGTCCAGGTGGGGAAAGTAGCCCTGGAGAATCGCCTCGCAGAGGCTGTGGACCGGCAGGTCCGGCCAGACGCCCTGGGGTTCGGCCCCCCGGGCGAAGCGGCTCCAGGTGAGGTCCACCACCTCCAGCCGCTCCTGGTGCAGGGTAATGAGGTACCGGCGGCCGGCGATCAGGTCCAGGGGCCGGGTCGGCAGTCGGCGCCGGGGGTCCTCGTGGCGCCGGGGCGGCGCCGGCACCGGCAGCTGCAGGTAGAAATACTCCCGGTGCTCGACCAGTTGCGCCCGGTGGTCCTGGTTGAGGGTGGCCGCCACCTCCGCCGGGTGGATCCGGAACTCCCGGCTGAGCCGGGCGAGGGTCGCGGGGTCCGGGGCCGTCACGTCGAGCCAGAGGCAGCACCCGGGGTCCTGGCGCCACGCGGACAGGATGGCATCGAAATCGGCGGGCAGGGGCACCACCTGCCCGTCTTTGAGCAGCATCGCCTGCAGCATGGGGCTCACCCCGGCCCGGCCTCAGCGGGACTGGGTGGCGGTGGCCCCGTCGGTGCCCACCAGTTGCGGGTGCTCCGCCTCCAGGCCGAAGCGGTCGTGGACCGCCTGGGCCGCCTCCGCGGCCTGGGAGGCCCGGACGAGGCAGGAGATCTTGATCTCTGAGCCGGTGATCATCTCAATATTGATGCCCCGCTCTGCCAGGGCCTCGAACATCGCCGCGCCGATACCGTAGTGGGACGCGATCCCGGAGCCGACGATGGAGACCTTGGCCACATCCACGTCGTAGACGAGTTCCGTTCCGGGCCACTCCTGCATCACTTCTCGGCAGATGGCCAGGGAGGTGTCCAGGTCGTCCCGGGCGACGGTGATGGAAATGTCGGCGTGGGTGGACCCGGGGCCGCCGGACTGGACGATGTCGTCGATGACGATCTTCTTCTCAGCAAAGGCCCGGAAGAGCCTTGCCGCCACCCCCGGCCGGTCCGGCACCCTCAGGAGGGTGATCCGGGCGACCCGGCAGTTGACGGCCACCCCGGTGACCGGCCGCTGGAAATCCTTGTGCACCTGCGCCACCACCTTCGTACCTTCCTCCTGTCCGCCCTCCTCCGGGAGAGGGGCCAGGCTGGAGAGGACCTCGAATTCCACCCCGTACTGCTTGGCAAACTCCACGCTCCTGAGCTGCATCACCTGGGATCCGGCGGCGGCCAGTTCCAGAAGCTCGTCGTAGCTGATCTCCGGGAGCCGCCGGGCCGTGGGGACGATCCGGGGATCGGCGGTGTAGACCCCGTCGACGTCGGTGAAGATCTGGCAGGCGTCCGCGCCCAGGGCCGCGGCCAGGGCGATGGCCGTAAGGTCGGAGCCACCCCGGCCCAGGGTGGTGATCTCCCCGTCCGCGGTCATCCCCTGGAACCCGGCCACCACCACCACCTTGCCGTCCTGCAGTTCCCGGCGCACCCGGTCGGGCCGCACCTCCAGGATCCGGGCGTTCCGGTGGGTGTTGTCGGTCCGGAAGCCCGCCTGGGGCCCCGTGAGGGAGATGGCCGGCACCCCCAGCCGGTGCAAGGCCATGGCCAGGAGGGCGATGGAGACCTGCTCCCCGGTGGCCAGCAGCACGTCCATCTCCCGGGGCGAGGGGCGGGCGTCGCCGTTTACCTGGGCCGCCAGGGCCAGGAGGTCGTCGGTGGTGTCCCCCATCGCGGAGACCACCACCACCATGTCGTGACCCTGGCGCCGGTACCAGGCCACCCGCCGTGCGACCCGGAGGATCCGCTCCGGTGTCGCAACCGACGATCCGCCGTACTTCTGCACAACGATGCCCATGCTTCCAGTAACCTCCTCCGGGCGGGCCGCCCGGCCCGGTTCGGGCTAGCCGGGGCGCAACCGAGAATGGGAATCGACCGAGAATCGGAATCAACCGAGGAACGGAATCAGCCGAGGATCGGAATCAGCTGAGGATCGGAATCTGGATGGCCAGTCTTACGGCGTCCGAAGCCTTCGCCAGGGCCGCGGCCATCTCCTGCTGGGCGACCTCCGCCACCTCGAGGATGCACCCCCCGCCGGGGAGGGGCTCGGCGCTCACCACCGGGAGCCCCTCCTGCCGGAGCCGTTCCGCGAGGGCCTGGACCTGGACCGCCGGGGCAAGCCCCGGCGCCGCCCCCGGCCGGACCCGAGCCACTCCGGTTGAGGCGGACCCCGGACCGGGCCGGTCCTCCGCGGGCTCCGCCCCGGCCGCCGCGGCTTGCCGGGGGCCCGCCGCCCCGCCGGCCCGGGCGGCCACGGGCGGGACCGGGGCGGCCGCCGGCTCCGGCCACCG
>QGUP01000106.1 GCA_003242505.1 Bacillota bacterium | reverse complement strand
GGGCCTGGTCGTCTGTGATCAGGTCAGGGTCCATGTCGAGTTCGAGCCGCCCCACGCTCAACTGCTTCACCCGGCGACACAGCTCCCGCCGGCGGGCCGCCCGTTGGCGGATGGTTTCCACCGTCACCGACATGTCGACCCCTCCTCGCCTGCCCATCAACAGCTCAGACCACCATCGACAACGAACACGGCACCGGTGATGTAGCTGGCTTCATCGGAAGCCAGGAAGCGGACCAGGGCCGCCACTTCGTGAGGCTGGCCCACCCGCCTCAGCGGAATGTGCTCCACATAGCGGGCCAACTGGTCCGGCGGCATCGAACGGGTCATCTCCGTGTCAATGAACCCTGGTGCCACCGCGTTCACCCGCACCCCATACGGCCCCAGTTCCTTGGCCATCACCCGGGTCATGGCGATAATCCCGGCCTTGGCCGCGGCGTAGTTGACCTGACCCGGGGGACCGGTCAAGCCGCTGGTCGATGCCACCGTGATCACGCTTCCGGACTTCCGGGCTGCCATGATCCGGGCAGCTGCCCGGCAGCAGTAGAAGCAGCCGTTCAGGTTTGTGTTGATCACATCCTGCCACTTGCTGTCCCCCATGGTGACAGACCAGCCGTCCCGTATGATTCCAGCGTTGGCGACGAGAATGTCGAGCCGGCCGTACGTAGCTCGAATCCGCTGGAACATGGCCTCAACGGCGGCTGAGTCACTTACGTCGGCTTGAATGGCCTCGGCCCTGATCCCAAGTTCCTCCAGCCGTGCCACGGCCTCCTCAGCCTGGGCGGAATCGCGGCCGTAGTTGATCACCACGGTCGCTCCGGCCCGCCCCAGTTCCAGAGCTACGGCCAGGCCGATTCCCCTGCTTCCGCCAGTGACCAGCGCCACCCGATCCCGCAGTGGCATGGAGTCACCCCCTGCCGGCCCTGCACCCCTACACCACCGCTTGCCGAATCAGCCGCTGGCAGCCAGCCATGTCACCGGCTGTCGCAGTCCGAGCCCCGGGAGCGATCTGCCGGACCAGACCGCACAGGACCCGACCGGGACCCACCTCCACGAATTCGGTGGCCCCCAGGGCGAGGAGCGTCCCCACCGCGTGCCGCCACAGCACAGGCCTTGTGATCTGCTCGAGCAGATTCTGCCGATACACCTCCGGATCCACCACCACGTCGCCGGTGGTGCTCGAAGCCAGGAGCACCTGGGGTTTCCCAAGAGGAGTCCGGTCCAGGTGGGGCGCCAGCCGGGCCTGGGCAGGAGCCATGAGAGGGGAGTGATACGCCCCACCGACGGCGAGGAAGCGAACCGAGAGGGCTCCGGCCTGACGGGCCAGGGTGCTGACCGCTTCCACCGCCGCAACCGCCCCCGAGATGACGACCTGAACCGGTGAGTTGTAATTGGCCACCACCACGCATCCGTGGGTTGCCGCTGCCTGGCGGCACAGGTCGGCCACCACCCGGTCGGACAGCCCCATCACTGCGGCCATGGTGCCCGGACACGCGGCTGCCGCCTCCGCCATGGCCTGGCCCCTCAACCACACGAGGCGAAGGCCCCTCTCCCAGTCCAGACAGCCGGCGACCACCAGGGCGCTGTACTCCCCGAGGCTGTGGCCGACCACAGCCCACGGCCGCAGCCCCTGTTCCATCAGGTACTCCGCTACCGCGGTGCTGAGGGCGTAGACGGCAACCTGCGCAACATCCGGCCTGGCCAGCGTCTCGCCATCGGCCCGGCAGACCAGGTGGATCAGGTCCAGGCCCGTCACGGCGCTCGCCTGCTCAAGCCGCCTCCGCACATAGGGGAGGTGTCGGCAGAGTTCACTGCCCATGCCAGGGAACTGGCTTCCCTGACCGGGGAACATCCACACCTGACTTGCCACGGTCCGGACCCCCAGCTACTGACGGCCACCCGGCAACAGTGAGGCGAGCTGGCTGGCCAAGCCCATGTCGCCGCGGATCCGCATCCGGCCGCTGGTGACCAGTTGCCTGGGATCGGCTTTCCCATCGATCAGGTCCCACCAGTTCTCCGCGAAGGTGAAGATCACGCAGTCCGGGCGTGCCGCCGGGCCTTGGCCCACGGTCGCCTGACCATCACAGAGGACGAGATGGAAGACGCCGCCGCCGTCTCCTGCCACCTCAATCTGGAAGGTCGCCTGGACTCGGGCAGCCAAGTTCGTTGCCTCTGCCCGGTCCCTCATCGCCTGCATGGCCTGTTCCAGGCTCCGCATCGCTCCCGCCCCCACTTCCTTTCCCGCCAAACTCCAGCACCACCGTGGCAAGGGCCAAGTCGCCTTGCCAATCACAAGCGGCCCAGGCCCTTTGCAGCCCCCGCTGGGCCATCAACCGGGCCAGCGCGCCCCGGAACTCCAGCCGCACCCCCGAGCGGTCCAGCAGAACGCAAATCTCTTGCAGGCTTGTCCCCCGGGGCAAGCCGCCCAGCGCCTTGATCACCGCTTCCTTGACCGTCAGGCAAGCCGCCACTGCGACGGCGTCCTCCAGACCCCGTCTGTGGGCAGCCAAACGCTCGGCAGGTCCCATAACCCGGTTCAAGAACCCAGCCCCGGAGCGGCGGACTGCCCTTCGGATCCGACTCAGTTCGACGATATCGACCCCGACCGTGATCATGTGGTCTGCTCCGCCCCCCTGGGTGCACCCAGGAAGGCGACGAACTTGTCGTGAAGGTACGGATCCAACCCCAGGCGCAGCCCATGTCGGGTGAGCAGGATGTGTACCGAATACCCCTCGGCCAGGAGTTCTCGCCCCAGCTTCCGGTAGATCTCGTACCGGAACACAAACCGGGCTGCCCGCGGCCAGTCCATGGTGGTCCGGATCAGCACCTCATCTCCATAGCGGGCTGGCCGGCGGTAACGCAAACGGAACTCTACCGTCATGACCTCGACCGCGGTGTACTCCAACCCGATGGCCTCGGCCAGCGCCTCCCGGCCCAGGTCACACCAGTGCAAGTAGTTTCCGTAGTAAACGACTCCCTGGCTGTCCACCTCATGCCAGCGCACCCGCGTGGTCGTCTCTACCCACCTGGGCACTGTTCCCTTTCACTCCTTCTCAGCCAGCTGTCCACCCACCGTCCACGGTCAGGGCACAGCCTGTGATGTACGAGGCAGCGTCGGACAGGAGAAACACCGCTGCCCTTGCCACCTCGGTGGGCATGGCCACCCTTCCAACCGGAGTCGTGCCGAGTCCGACCACTGCCTCCCGAAGCACGCCCGAGGCGGACCGCACCAGGTCCCGGAGCATGGGCGTACTGGTGGGACCAGGACATAGGCAGTTAATACGAATATTCCGCCGCGCGTACTCGAGGGCGAGGGCGCGGGTCAGCAGGACGATGCCGCCCTTGCTGGCACAGTAGGCGGCCAGGTACGGGCCCCCTACGAGGCCGAACTGGGAGGCGATGTTCAGGATCACCCCGCCGCCTTGCCGGAGCATGTGGCGAATGGCCGCCTGATTGCACAGGAAGGTACCCTTCAGGTTCACGCTCAGCACCCGGTCCCAATCCGCTTCCGCCATGGTTTCCGTGGCACCAAAGTACATGACACCGGCACAGCAGACCAGCGCGTCGAGGCGGCCGAAGCGGTCCACCGCCTGTGCCATGCACCGCTCCACGTCGGTCCCCACGGTCACGTCCCCAGGTACGGCCAAGACTTCCCGGCCCGCCCTGGCCATCGCTTCCGCCAGGCCCTCCAGCTCCCGGCCGTTGACGTCGACGAGCACGAGCCGTGCTCCGGCCTGAGCTGCCTCCTCGGCGATGGCCCGACCGATGCCCGAGGAGGCACCCGTCAGAACCACTACCCGGCCCTTCATGGCAGACCGTACTCCTGCCACCGCCTGGCCACAGCCGCCATGGTCTCCTGACTGAACCGGACCACGGGCGGGAAGGGCCGGCCCAGGGGTCGGGTGGCATCCACCCCCACCCGGGAAGTGAGGGTGGTCAGCTCATCAGGGGTGAGCCGGTCCGCGCTGGGGTCCAGATTAATGCCCTGACAGCGGCTCATGACCACCAGGTCCCGATCGGGCTGGACCCGGGTGCACAGGGCCCATTGCACCTGCATCTCGTCCCGGATATCCACGTCCTCGTCAAAGACCCACACGTACTTGAAGGTTGGGATGGCAAACGCCGCGGCGATCACCTGGCGGGGGTCCGACTCATGGCGCTTCCGAATAGACACCCGGACGGCCATCCCGGCGGACCCCCTGGGCACGTAGATGTCGACCACTTCGGGGGCAAAGAAGCTCAAGAGCAACCGAAGTCCGTTTTCCAGGTGCAGGTACATCAGGGTGTGGGTTTCGACGTCCGGCATGCCTTCGTAGCTCCCGACGCAGATGGGGTCGCGCCGGTGGGTGACCGCCTTGACGTTGATCACGGGCATGAGGCCGGAAGGTCCCATGTAGCCGAGGAACTCCCCAAAGGGGCCTTCGGGATGGTGCTGGTCCGGCGGTATCTCGCCCTCGATCACGATCTCAGCGGTAGCCGGCACGTCGAGGTCAGATGTCTCGCACCGCACGACCTCGATGCTGTCGCCTTGCAAGGCGCCCGCCAGGAGCGTCTCGTCGGTGCCGAAGGGCAGGTGATCACACGCCGCCAGCATGTAGGTAGGCGGCCCACCGATGACCACGGCCACCGGCGCCGGCTGCCCCTTGTCCCACCACATCCGGAGGATTCGCCCAAGGTCCCGGTCCGAGGCCGTCCAGACCCCCAGCAACCTGGGCCCGTGCACCTGCAGGCGGTTGATGGAAACGTTGCCAAGTTGGCCCGAAGGGTCCTTGATCCGTACGGCGCCAAAGGTGATGTACGGCCCACCGTCGCCCTCATTCCACACGGGGTTGGGCAGGCAGCGCAGGTCCACCTCTTCGCCCCGGCGGACTACCTCCTTGCAAGGCCCCGTGGAGACCGGCCAGGGAGGCCGGTACTGGGACGGATGGCTGCGGCGGGCATACTCCTGGGCGAGCTGGCCCTCGGGCACACCAAAGAGCATGGCGATGCGCCGGCGGTGACTGAAAAGATTGCAGACCAGCGGTATGTCTGACCCCTGTACCTGTTCGAAAAGTACCGCCGGGCCTTCCTGATCCTGGAGGCGGCGACAGATGGCGCCGATTTCGTGGACCGGACTTACGGGCACTGCCACCCGCCTGAGATCGCCGTGCTCCTCCAGCAGCGCAATATAGGACCGCAGGTCGGCCGGTACCACAGGGGATCATCCCTCCTTGCGGCTACACCGTCCGGAAGAGCCGGATGCCGATGGCTACGGCCGCCACCCCAAAGGCAGCCAGGACGGCCACGGCCGTCGTGACCTCCTGGAGCCCGTATCCCCGCACCAGCACGTCCTGGTACGCCCGCAACGCCCAGCCATGGGGGGTGAAAAGGGAGAGGGTCTGCATGGTCCGGGGCATGAGCTGGAGCGGCACCAGACATCCGCCGAGGGCGGCCATGGTGAGGGAGACCAGCGGGACCACGCCGTTCACCTGCCCCTGAGTCCGCACCAGGGACGCCAGGATCAGCCCCATGCCGGTGGAGGCAAGGGCCAGGGCTGCGGAGATGACCGCCAGGACCCAGGGCTGGTCCCCCAGGGACATCCCGAAGACCAGGCGGGCGAGGCCGAAGATCAGCCCTGCCTGGAGCAGGTTGATGACGTAATACGGCACCACCTTGCTGACCAGCACGTCGCCGTGGCGCACCGGCGCACACAGGACCCGGCGCAGGGTCCCGCCGTCCCGCTCCGCCAGGACCGAGGTGGCGATGCTGGCCGCGATAAAGAACATGAACGTGATGGTATATCCCGGGACGTTGGTCTGGTACGTGTCCGGAGCCTTCTCCGGTGCCATGCCCGGGGGGAAGGCAACCTCCACCTGGCCCTCCTGGGGCGGTACCGTCAGCTCCTCCTCCTGTGGCTCGACTTCAGCCGCCACTGGGGCCGGCTGAATGCCGCTCAACCGCTCGGCCACCTGCTCCCGGACCGGGGGAGGCAGCGCCGGCAGGACCTGCTCCCGGACCTCCGCCAAGGTCTGGTCCACCGCCTGGGCCACCGCTTCCCGGACCGTCCGGTCAACGGCCCGGTCGACAAGCAGCCGCACTTCTCGACGGAGTGCCACAACCGTCTTCAACTGCTCCAGGCGCCCACTGGCGGCACTGCGAGCAGGCAGGAGGCGTTGCGCCGGTGCCCCGGGGTCGCTGACCAGGTGCAGGGTGACTCCTTCGCCTTCCTCCAGCCGGTCGGAGAAGTCGGCCGGGATGATCAGGGCGTACTCCAGTTTGCCGTTGCGAATCTGCTCCTCAACGCCGGCCCGGTCTTCGGCGGTTTCAACCAGAAGGACCTCGAGGGTCGAATCCTCCCGGAGGAGGTCGACCAACTGCTGCCCCCGGTCGCCCCGGTCCAGGTTCAGGACCGGCAACGGCGTGGTGCCGCTGTCCACGGTGAGGAGGTCCTTCATCGCAGTGCCCATCACGACGATGAACATGATGGGCATGACAAACAGCACCAACACCTGACCCCAATCTCGGAACAATAACTTCCACTCTTTTCTGAACATAGCCCACAAGGTCATCGTCATCGCTGGTCCTCCCGCCGGCTAGTCCCGGAGGCGCCGCCCCGTCATCATCAGGAAGACGCTCTCCAGGCTGGCCGGAAGCACTTCGATCCCCCGGACCTCGACGCTGTCCAGGGCCCGCACCACCCCAGGCAACGTCGCCGCACAGTCTCGCACCGCCACATACAGTTGCGGCGGGTCCCCAGGCTGCACCACCGCCGAGTCCACACCCCGTCTCTTTTTCACATCTCCCAGCCCACCCAACCAGGCAAGAATTCCCATGTCCTCTTCTGCTTGAAAAAAAAAAAAAACACCACTCACCTATTCCCCATCATATACTAT
>QGUP01000546.1 GCA_003242505.1 Bacillota bacterium | reverse complement strand
AAGCCCTCGGAACCCCACGAAGCAGCGCTTCGTCGGTTCCGAGGGCCTCTTGCTCCTCGCCTTCTTGTAACCCTCCGGGCTTCCCGCCCGGGGCGGTGGCGCAGGTCACACCTCCGCGCTCGCCCCGGTGCCACCGGTTCCCGCACCCAGGTAGGCCTCCGTGTTCAGTCGCCCGAGGATCCGGCTGGTCAGGAGCCCGGCGACCATGCTGCCGCTGACGTTCACCGCGGTCCGCCCCATGTCGATCAGCGGCTCCACCGAGATGAGCAGACCCGCCAACCCCACGGGCAGGTTCAGCATGGAAAGGACCAGGAGCGACGCGAAGGTCGCGCCGCCGCCGACCCCGGCCACGCCGAAGGAGCTGAGGGCCACGACGCCGATGACGGTCAGGATGAAGGCCGGCGACCACGGGTCGATGCCCACCGTCGGCGCGATCATCATGGCCAGCATCGCCGGGTAGACGCCCGCGCACCCGTTCTGGCCGATGGAAAGCCCCAGCGAACCGGCGAAGTTGGCGATCCCCTGGGGAACCCCCAGTTCCTCCGCCTGCGTGCGGACGTTCAGCGGCAGGGTGGCCGCGCTGGACCGGGAGGTGAAGGCGAAGGTCAGCACCGGCAGCGCCTTCCGCACGTAGGTCGCAGGATTCAGGCCGGCCAGGGAGAGAAGCAGCAGGTGGATGCCGAAGACGACGATGAGGACGGCGTACGAAGCGATGACGAACTTACCCAGCTCCCAGATGGCCTGGTAGTCGCTGGTGGCCGCCACCTTGGCCATGATGGCCAGGACGCCGTAGGGCGTGAGGCGAATTACCAGCCGCACCATGCCCATGACGACGCCTTCCAGCGCGCGAACCAGGCGGGCGAAGGTCTCCGCCGCCTCCGGGTCCCGCCGCCTGAGGCCAAGGTACGCCATGCCGACGAAGGCCGCGAAGATCACCACGGCGATGGTGGAGGTCCGGCGCTGCCCGGTGAAGTCCAGGAAGGGGTTGGACGGCAACAGCTCCAGGAAGCGCTGCGGCATGGTCATGTTCTGGAGTTCCGCGTAGGTCTTTTCGAGCTGTTCCGCCCGCTGCAGCTCCTCCTGGCCCTGGGGGATCCGGCTGGCGTCCAGGTCAAAGGCGGCCACCGATCCGATCCCCACCCCCGCGGCGATGGCCGTGGTCGCCACCAGGATCACCAGGATCAGGGCGGCGATCTTTCCGACGTTCTCGGTCAGCTCCATCTTGGTGAAAGCGGACACGATCGCGATGAAGACCAGCGGCACAACCACCATCTGCAGGAGCTTGACGTAACCGGTGCCGACAATGTTGAACCAGTCGACCGAGGTCTTGATGACCTCCGGCCGGGCCCCGAAGAGCAGGTGCAGGACGAGGCCGTACAGGATGCCCAGCCCCAGGCCCGCGAAGACCCGGGCGGAGAAAGACAGGCCCCGGACCTTCATCCAGTAGAGCCCGGCAATCAGGGCCAGAAGGCCCGCCACGTTGAGCACGACGAGAAGTACCGGCATGCATGAGACCCTCCTCACGAAAGCCTACGCCCATTCCGGACCGGGCGCCCGTTGCTAATTCCTGATATTCCGATCTGTCACCATAAATTTAACGCCATCCGGGCGAGGGTGGCAAGATGGAACAGGACCCACGCCCTCCTCCACAGATCCTGCACACACTACTTGTATACTCCATTTTGTTGGTTGTTAGCGAGGTAGCGTTTGTTGGCGGGACAGTGGCTGGGTTCAGGCTGTGCCGCAACAGAACGGAGGTGCGAGGTGTTGCGAAGGCACCGGATCCTGGTGGTAGACGATGAACACCGGATGCGGGAGCTGGTACGGCTGTATCTCGCCGGCGCCGGTTACGAGGTCGCCGAAGCAGCCGACGGCCGTGAGGCCCTGGACCGG
>QGUP01000105.1 GCA_003242505.1 Bacillota bacterium | reverse complement strand
GAGCCGGCCTCAGTTCAGCCCGGACGTAGTCGCTGAAGACCCACCCCTCCTGGCCGTCCGGGAGCCGGATCCGCCACCACTGCCCCCGGATCTCCAGCAGGGGAAACCGGGCGCCGGTGGTCACCCGGGTCCGGACCGGGTGGTCGAGGCCCGGGCCCGCCCGGACGTTCAGCAGGTCGGTGGTCACGACCGCTTCTGCCTCGCCGGGGGCAAACTCCACCCGGGCGACCCACCCCGCGGCCCAGGCGGGCCGGCCATCCGGCAGCCGCACCTGTAGCCATCTTCCCTCCACCCCGATGACCGGAACCCCCTCCCCGGCCGGCAGCACCCGGAGGACCGGGGCGGCGGTGGTCGGGGCGGCCCGGAGGTGGAGGCCGTCGGCATCGACAGGGTACAGGGTGGCCGCCGCGGTCGCCTGGCTCACCGTCAGGGAAGCCACGATGCCAATGAGGAAACGACGCATGGAGACCCGTCCAGCTCCTTCGCTCGATCGGTCGCCCCGTCCGGGCCCGCCCCCCGCACCGGGTTGCGGACCCGCCGGGGCCTGGTCCCCGCCCGCTGGGGCCTAGTCCCCGCCGGAGGATCCGCCGGTGGCGGCAGGCGCCGCCCCGACCGTCGGCGGGGAACCCTGGGCCGGCCCGGTGCTGGCCCCAGGGGTCGCGGCCCCAGCAGAACCCGCCGCTGCCGGGGGCTGCCCGTTTCCGGAGGCGGACCCGCCCTGGTCCACCCCCTCCCGGGCGGCCCGGGCCGCCAGCTCCGCCCGGTACTGCCGGCGCCACTCGGGCTCCCCCTCCTGCGGGGGTGCGACATCATAATCTGCGTCCCGGGTGTACCGGTTCTTGGGGTCCCAGAGGAGCCACTGGTAGATCCCGGCCTCCGCCAGCCCCCGGATCTGGGCCTCCACGTCCGCGGCGGTGTAGTCCTTGCCCACGTCAAAATCCTGAATCCAGGGCCGGTGCTTCTCCACCGGCATCCCCCAGGTGCGTTTCTGGGCCCGGACCATCGACTCATAGACGATCCGGCCCGGGTCGGCATTGGGGTTGGCGATCCCGTAGGTGCCGGGGGCGTAGTGGGACGGGTAGACCATCGGGCAGATGTAGTCCACCACCTGGGCGATCTCCTCGTAGATCTGGCCGATCTCCATGTCGTCCCCCGGCGCCACCGAGGTGGTGAGGCCGAAGACGTCCGCGGCCACGAAGACCCCGTAGGGGGCCAGTTCTTCCTTGGCGTATTTCAGGAAGCCCAGGATCGCGTCGGCCCGCTGGCGCACCGGAACGTTGTAGTTGTAGCCCTCGATCCGGTGCTCCGGGAACCGGATGTAGTCGAACTGGATCTCGTCGAACCCGACCGCCGCCGCGGCCTTGGCGACGGCCACGTTGTATTCCCAGACCTGGCGGTTGTACGGGTCGGGCCACCGGATGCCCCGGCGGTCCACAAAGGGGGTGCCGTCGGGATGGTGGATGGCGAGGTCAGGGCGCCTGGAGCCCAGGAGGGGATCGGCGTAGACCACCAGCCGGCCGATGACGTAGATGTTCCGCTCCTTGAGGTATCGAATCCGATCCTCGATGTCCCGGATCTTGTTCGCGCTGGCGCCGATCTCCCTGGCCAAGGGCACGTCCATGTCCCAGGAGATCCGGCCGTCGTCATCCTTGATGTCGATGACCACCGCGTTGAGCCCCTTGGCCAGCATGAAGTCGACCAGTTCGTAGAACCGGTCCGACCCCGCGGTCCAGCCGGTCATGTAGAGGCCCCGGACGTTCACGTGCTGCCGGCGCGGGGAGGTCGGATTGTCGGTCGGCACGGTCTGGGGCCCCTGCCCGGATCCCCCGGCGGACCCGGCGCCGGGATCCCCGGGACCCGGACCACCCTCGCCCGTCCCGACGCCGCCCCCCGCCCCTGGACCCGGGGCGCCGGGACCCGGATGTCCGGCGCCGGCCGAGCCCCCGGAACCGGCGCCGCCGCCAGGCACCTCCTGGCCCCCCGCCGATGCGCCCGGCTCAGGAGCGGGTCCTGCTGCCGGGTCCTCCTCCTGGACCTGCGGAACCTGCGGTGCGGCAGCCCCCGGCACCTGGGCGGCACCACACCCGGCCAGCACCAGGCTGCTGACCAGTGCACTGACCACCATCCACCTGCGCACCCTAGTTCCTCCCAGTAGTAGTACGTATTGTAATGATACCACGGCTAACAGGTTATGTGAGACCGTTACAAACACGAAAAATCTCCGTTCACGTATGAGACGGAGGCGGTGCCCGGTCCGTTTCGGGCGAAGCGGCCCGTGCGCGCCAAAAGCCGGAGCGGACAGGGTCGCTGTCCGCTCCGGCTCCTGGTAGCTCTGGCCCGGACGTCTGGCCCGGACGAGGCGGCGAGGGCGGCATCCGGCGTCGGCCGCTGGTCCCGGCCGGCCCCGGCAGCCCCAGGCTGAGGCCGCCCTCCCCCGGGCGGCTCGCTCGTCGAGGAAAGCCCCCTTACTCCTCGACGATGAAGACGGTCACCAGGCCGAACATCCCCATCTCGGACTCGGCGTGGGTCAGGACGTGGCAGTGGAACGCCCACTTGCCCGGGTTGGTGGCCTCCACAATCACATCCCAGCGGTCGCCCGGGGCGACGGAGAGGTTATCGCACCGGAAGGGGGTCGGCAGCGGGTACCCGTCCTTCTCCACCACGGTCATGGTGAGACCGTGGAGGTGCATCGGATGGTACAGGAAGCCGTTGTTGATCATCCGGATCCGCACCCGCTCACCCTTCTTGGCCACGATGGGCTCGGTGGCGGGGAAACTCTTGCCGTTCAGCAGGTACCCCAGCGGCCCGTCGCTGAGGAACATCAGGTACTCCTTCTGGGCGTTATACCGGTTCTGCTCCCCCGGGTCCTTCGGGTCGATGATGAGCGGGCCGAAGAGCCCCATGCCGTTCTGCTTGGTGGAGTTGTGGTGGGAATGGTACATGTGGGTGCCAGGGTTGGCAGCCGTCCACTCGTAGACGTACGTCTCCCCCGGGCGGATCGGCGGCTGGGTGAGGAAGGGCACGCCGTCCTGGCTGTTCTCCACCAGAACCCCGTGCCAGTGGACCGCGGTGGACTCGTCCAACTCGTTCTTGACGATGACCCGGACCCGGTCCCCCTCGGTGACCCGGATGAGCGGGCCGGGAACGGTGCCGTTGTAGGTCCAGGCCTCCACCTTCTTGCCCGGCTCGACCTCCCACTGGACCTTCTTGCAGGTCAGTTCGAAGACCTTCACCCCGTTCTCAATCCGGGGCTCCAGGGGCTGCGCGCCCTTGCCCTCGGTGGGGGCCGGGAAGGCCTTGATGCCCGCCTCGTGGTGGGCGTCCATCTCCTGCCAGGTCATGCCGCCGGCGTTGCCCGTGGTCGTCGAATGGGTATCCGTCGAACTGGTCCCACCGGAACCTGCATCACCGTTCTGCCCCTTGGACGGGGTCGCGCAGGCGGCCAGACCCAGGGTGGCGAGCCCCGCACCGGCCAGACCGGCGACCTTCAGGAAGTGACGGCGCGTCGTCTCCATTCTCTTCCATCCTCCCTACCTTGCCCGGCGCCCGGTGTCCCACAGGACGGGGTCGGGCTGTGTCCCACCGCCACGTCTGCCGCCACCAGGGTCGACGGTCAGCAGGCACAGCGGTGGAACGACCGGAGGTACTGATGAATTCGCAATCATACTAGCGGTTGTACAGATAGACCGTCATTCGGTAGGAAGGACTATTTTTGTGCTACACGACACCCTAAAAAGTATTAGGCCCCCGGGGGGTATTCCTCGGGGGATTATCGGGTCTGGACCCGATGGCGGCTCTATTTCAGGCGAGAACCTCCGGCCCAGGCCGGATCCGGTCCACCGGTGTTACCGGGACAGGGAGGGCCGGCGGGTCACCGCGACCGGGCTGCCGGGGGTGAGCCGCTCCCGAAGGTCGGCCAGCAGGGCGGGCGGTACCCGGGCGCACCCGGCGGGATCGACCGGGGCCGTGATCCAGAACTGGCTGGCCGCGTATCCAATCCGCTCCAGCCGGATCCCATCGGGCCGGACCTCGGTCACCCGGTACGTCCCCACCGGGCAGGTGGCGGGCTCCTCAAGCCGCTCGGCCCAGGTCAACCGGTTCTGCACCGCGGCGGGAAGGCCGTTCCACAGCCGGGCCCACCGGTCCTCCAGTTCCAGCCAGTACCGGTCCTCGGCGGGCTCCGGCGACAGGACCAGCTGTCCGTCCGGCGCGGGGGCCACCCGCACCAGTTCTACCCGGTCCACCTCTCCCGCCCGGACCCGAACCCGGGCCAGGCTCCCGGGGTGGCCTCCCTCCGGCCCAGGGGCAGGGGCCACGCGGCCCAGGCTGTAGACCGCCGGCCGGCCCCGGATCCACTCCACCGCCTCTCCCGCCTGGGGCCCGACGCCAAGGACGAGGTCGGCACCGGCCTCGATGGCCAGCCGCATCAGTTCCCGGCGCCGGCCGTCGGGGACGGGGCCGGCCCCGGGCCCCCACTGGACCAGGACCACCACCACGTCCGCCGCGGCCCGGGCCGAACGGATCGCCCCGGTCAACACCTCCACGTCCTGGGCCCCAGCCCCGGGACCTGGGGGAGCGGCGGGCGGGGAGAAGTCGCCGGGGTCGGTGAGGCCGTCCCGGAAGGCGACCAGGCCGAACCGAATCCCACCCTGGTTCACAACCTGCAGCGGCGCCGCTCCGGCAGGGGCTGCCATCCCGGGAGGATCCGCTTCGGCACCGGGCGACGCCTCGGTAGGGTCCGTTCGGGCCGGGCGCGCCCCGGCACCCGTGGGGCCGCCCAGGGGATGGAGGGCCGCCACCTCCAGGCGCCGGAGGGTGTCCATCTGGTCGGACCCGTGTCCCCCCGGCGGGGAACCGGGGAAGACAACCAGGTCGAACCCCGCCCGGGCGAGGGCGGTGACGGCTGGAAGCAGCCGGTCGCCCTGGCCCTCCGGCCCGGCCCCCGCCCAGGCGGTCGCCGGGAGGTGGGCCACGGCGATGTCCGCCTGTCGAATCAGGGGCGCGACCCGGCCGAAGGGGAAGGAGAGGTCCCCCGAGCCGCCAGCGAGACCAGGCTCCGGGGTGGGCGCCACCTCCCCCACCACGAGGAGCGTGACCGCCCCAGGGGCCGTCTCTACCCCGGGGGAGGACGGCTCCGGGGCCGGTGAACCCGCCTCCCCTGCCCTGGGGCCCAGGGCACCCCGGCTGGAGTCAGAACGGGCGGCGCGGGCCATCCGATCGGCCTCCCCAGGCCCCGGGCCCGGTCCAGGGCCGGCGCCGGGGTCACCCCCTGGCACGGGCCGGGCAGGCCCTCCCGGCGCCAGCAGGCCCGCGACCACCGCCGCTGCCACCTCCTGCACCACCGGCGGCACCAGGGTGCGCCAGGCGGTCCACGTGGCGAGGGCCACCGCCGCCGCCATGGCCGCCACCCGGGCCCAGCCGGCCACCCGCTCCGCGGGCAGCAGGTCCGGCTCCACCCGCCGCCGGGGCGTCTTCCAGGAGGAGAAGGTGGGGTTCTCCTGCAGCGCGAAGCGGCCCCCCGACCCCGGAGCGCCGCGGCGTGCCGATGGCGCCGGTTGAGCCGGCGGGACCCGGAGGTGCCGCCCCGGAGACGCCGGAGCCGGGGCCTGGGCCCAACTTCCACGGAGATGTGGAGTGTAGTCCCTCACCTGGCCCGCCTCCCTCCTCCCGGGCAACCTTCCGGCTTTTCGGCCCGTCGCCTTCCTGCCAGACCTGTGCGCCTGCGCCTCAACCGGGCGCGCCTTCCCTCCAGGCAGGTGCGGAGAGAGGCGCGCTCTTCCTCGCGGCAAGTCCGAAGAGGGGCGCACCCACCGTCGCGACGTGCGCGGGTCGCCGACGCCTGCCTTTCCTCGAGGCATTTGTGGGTTAAATGGTTCATGTCTGTCTCAAAACATTAGACGGCCGCCGGGAGCGAGGGGATTCCGCCCGGTCGAGGCGGTTCCGCCCGGGCCCGCCCTACCTTGGCCGCAGGCGGCGCTCCAGCAGCTGGCGGAGCGGCGGCATCGCCTGAAGTTCCCCGTCGGTCACCCGGCTCCAGTCGATGCCCTGGGGCCGGGGGTACCGGGTATGGGTGCGGATGACCCGCTCGGGGGTGCAGATGATGTCCACAGGGATATCGTGGGGATCGACGGGGACCCGATCGAGCACCTGCAATTCGTGGACCGTCGTGACGATGGGCATCTCCGGATGGCCGAGTTCCCGCAGGATCGCGTATTCCCGGTCGCTGTATCCCTCGCCCTTGCCGATGCGGCCCCCCAGCGGGTCCACCGCCACACTGCCGGCCACCACCAGGTCGATGGGCTCCACCTCCTCCAGGACCACCTCCCGGCCGAAGGCGGCCATCCCCTTGATGCTGGTGGCGTACCGCTCCTTTCCCGGCGGCACCCATTCCGGGCGGAGGCACAGAAACCCCGCCCGCAGCCGGGGGGTGGGCATGTAGAGCACCTTGCCATCCAGAATGGCCGCCAACCGGACCGGATGCTGGGGCGCGTCGGGGTTGACCTTCACGGCCCTCGCCCGCCGCCACTCCGGCAACTCCCGCAGCCGGGCCGCAGCGGCCGCTGCGCCCACAAAATTGGGAATCCGCCCGTGGACCGGCAGGGGAAAGGCCGCCTGGCGGGCCTCGGTCAGCCGGTCCCAGACCATCTGCCGGATTGCCTGCTTGTCCATGGGCCACCTCCCTCGCGCCGGCTCCCCGGCCCCGGTGCCATGGTCTGGCCGGCCTCCGCTCCCGGTGCGATGGCCGGGCCGGCCTCCGCTCCGGGCGCCATGGCGGCGGCACCGGGCTCTTTCCCACGGCCAGGGATCCGGTCCGCTTACCCCCGCTCCTTCGCCGCGCCCCCTCCCTTCTCCTGGCGGCGGCCCCTGCCGCCCGGCCGCCTCAGGCCTGCCCCCTGCGGGTG
>QGUP01000545.1 GCA_003242505.1 Bacillota bacterium | reverse complement strand
CCCCCCCGGCCCGCGGTCGCCCCCCCGGGGCCGTAAAGGTAGCCGTGACCGCCACCTCCGGCAGGAGGCAGGCGGCCAGCAGCGGGGCAGCGGCCGGGTCTGGGACATAGGTGCCGTCCCCCTGCGGCCGGATCACCCCCCGGTCCGCCAGCGCCTCCCGGGCCTGGACCAGGGCTTCCCGCACCTCCGCCGCCAGCTGGCCCGGAAAGGGATCCGGAAAGTTCGGCAACTCGTCGGCGCCGGCCATTGCCGCCAGGGCGAAAACCTCGTGGATGTGCAGGGCCATCACAGCCACACACCCCTCTCTGGACCTACGCCCTTCTCTGTGGAAAACATACCATAAATTGATAGATTGGGACAAGGCGGTCCCGCTTATCCGGGGCCGCCGCGGCATTCTACGAAATAATGGAGGACTTCTGATTAGATGGTGGTATCAGAGTCATTGGAACATGAATGGGGCCAGCGGAGCGACATAGACAGAGGACAGGGAGGTGTGGACCATGTTCCGTCGCATCGGCCGGAGCGCCCTCGCGGTAGCGATGGCGGCCCTGGTTCTCAGCGGGTGCAGTAGCCCCACCGGCAGCGGGGCCGGGGCCGGCGGAGTCGAGGGGACCGACGTGATCAAGATCGGCGTCTCGGCCCCCCTCACCGGCGAGATCGCGGCCCTCGGCCAGTCCACCCGGAACGCCGTGGAGATGGCGGCGGAGGAGGTCAACGCCGCCGGCGGCATCGACGTCGGCGGGAAAAAGCTCAAGGTGCGGATGATCATCGAGGACGATCAGAACAGCCCGGAGCAGACCGCCAGCGTCTTCCAGAAGCTGATCCACCAGGACCAGGTGGTGGCCTTCATCGGCTCCCAGTCCTCCAAGGCCACCAACGCCGGCGCTCCCATCGCCAACGATGCGAAGGTGCCAGCCATCAGCCCCTGGGCCACCAACCCGATAGTCACCGAGGGCAAACCCTACATGTTCCGGGCCTGCTTCATCGACCCCTTCCAGGGGTACGTGGCCGCCAAGTTTGCCCGGGAGCACCTGAAGGCCCAGCGGGCCGCGGTGCTCTACGACGTGGCCTCGGACTACAACAAGGGGCTGGCGGAGGTCTTCCGGAAAGAGTTTGAGAAGATGGGCGGCACCATCACCGCCTATGAGACCTACACCACCGGCGACAAGGACTTCTCGGCTCAGCTCACCAAGATCAAGGCCACCAATCCCGACGTCCTGTTCCTGCCGAACTACTTCAACGAGGTGCCCCTGCAGGTGCAGCAGGCCCGGAAGCTGGGGCTGAACGTCACCTTCCTCGGCGGCGACGGCTGGGACAGCCCCAAGCTGGTGGAGTTGGGCGGGGCTGACATGGAGGGCACCTACTTCACCAACCACTACACCCCCACCGCGGACAGCCCGGCGGTGAAGGAGTTCGTGGAGAAGTTCAAGGCCAGGTACGGCCAGGTGCCCGATGCCGCCGCGGCCCTCACCTACGACGCGGCCCGGATCCTCTTCCAGGCCATCGAGCGGGCCGGCAGCCTGGACCGGGACCAGATCCGGGACGCCATCGCCGCGACCGAGGGCTTCCAGGGGGTGACCGGCACCATCACCTACGCCGGGAAGAACGACCCGGTGAAGCCCGCGGTGGTGCTGAAGGTCGAGGGCGGCCAGTTCAAGTACGAGACCACGGTGAACCCGTGAGGAGGGTGCCCGGCGCGGCACCCTCCGCCGTAACTGGAGCAGCCAGAGGAGGCAGAGCAAGAGGCAGATCAAAGGAGGCAGTTCCGTGGCGATCTTCGTCCAGCAGCTTCTCAACGCCCTGCAGCTCGGCGGCATCTACGCGCTCATCGCCCTGGGCTACACCATGGTCTACGGCGTCCTCAAGCTGATCAACTTCGCCCACGGCGACATCTTCATGGC
>QGUP01000104.1 GCA_003242505.1 Bacillota bacterium | reverse complement strand
ACCGCCTCCCACCGCCGGGGAAAGGCCCGCACCGAACGCTCCAGGCAGATCTCATCCCGGCCGCAGCGCAGGAGGTCGTTCCCCCCGATGCACAGGGTGATGAGATCAGCCCCGGCCACCGCGCTCTGCAGCCCCGGGTCGCCCCGCAGCGCCCGGGCGAGGTCGACGCTGGTCATCCGGATCCGGCCCCGGTTGGCACACCGGACCGGCCGGCCCAGGCGGCGCCCCAGGCCCGCCGCGACCCGGGCCGGGTAACCGGGGCAGGACCCCACCCCCACCGTCAGGGAATCCCCGAGGGCCACGTAGCGCAAGGGCCCCTCCCGGCTCCGGCCTGCCCCCCTTTCCCCACACCGGTGCCACGCCCGCAGCCCGAGGACAAGGAGCACCGCCGCCGCTGCAGCCCTGTCCCGCACCGGCCTCACCCCCACCCTATCCTATGGGGGGCCCGGGTGGCCGGGCATGGCTGTGGCTGGCGGGGGAGAGCCGCGGGGAAAGGCCCCAGGCGGGCGGAAGTCCCTTACGCCGGCTGCCGGATGGTGACCACAGCTCCCACCAGGGGCACGTGGTGCTCTACCGAGCCGTCCATCGGCACCAGCACCAGGACCGGGATCCCTCCCACCTGGTAGATCCCGGCGAGCACTCCCTCGTACTCCTCCCCGCCCGCCCGGACCGTAACCTCCCTGCCGATGCACCGGTCGATGGGCGTGTACGCCGCGAACACCTTCCATCCCCCCATCCCGTGACGGGTTCCAGCGCGGGGGCCTTCCCGCGCCCGCTGCAAGACCGAACCGACGAGACCGAACCGATCATACAGAGGCCCCGTCGCGGCGGGCAAGCCCCGCAGGGTCGGGATGGAGGCGCCGGGGGGTGGGGTCCACCCCCCGGCTACCGGCCTTCCAGGCGGTCGCAGTAGGCGTGCATGGCCGCCCGCATGAACTGGGCCATGCCCGGCCGGATCCTCTCCCAGAAGGCGGTGAAGCGCTCGTCGGTCACGTAGAGGTCCGCCAGACCCCGGTAGACCTCCGGGGAGCAGGTGTAGAAGCGGCTGTTGATGTGCTGGTGGTGCCGCCGGATCCAGTTCTGCACCTCGGGGTCGGCGGGGTCCCGGTCCAGGAGGGCCGCCAGCCCCTCCAGGATCTCCTTCCCCTCGGCCTTGATGACCTCCCAGTCCGCCTGGGTGTACCGCCGGGTACGCTCCGTCGACTCCTGGTACTCCCGGGTGTGGCCCCAGCGCCGCCGGGCCTCCTCCTCGTACTGGGAGGGATCGAAGCCGTCGAACAGGTCCTTGCCGGCCACAGGTTCCCCTCCTTCCATGGCTGCCAGCGTCCGGTCGATGGTCTGAATCAGCCGCCGGATCCGTTCCTGCTGCTGCACCAGCACCTCCCGGTGGCGCCGCAGAGCCTCCCGTCGGTCGAAGTCGGGCCGGTCGAGGATCGCCCGAATCTCCCGGAGGCTCAGCCCCAGCTCCCGGAAGAAGAGCACCTGCTGCAGCCGCTCCAGATCCGCGTCGGTGTAGAGGCGATAGCCCGCCGCGGTCACCTTGGCCGGCCGCAGGAGGCCGATCTCGTCGTAGTAGTGCAGGGTGCGAACGCTCACCCCGGCCATCTCGGCCACGGCCTTGACCGTGTACGCCATGCCATCACCTCCGCCCTTGACCCTAAGGCATCACGTAACGTGAGGGTCAAGGGGTGACCGACGCCAGGGAGCGGACCGCCTTAGCGCCGCCTCCACCCAAGCCGGGAGTTGGGTGGAAATGTTCTCCGTCCACCGCCGCTCCACGCCCACCGAATCCCCGTACGCGATAAACTCCTGCCAGGTGCTCCGGTCCGACGCTCGCGCCCAGAAGAACCTCCCGGCGAGGACCACGCACAGGTCATCGTCTGCCCAGAAGTGGGCATACCAGTGGGGACGCATCGCCCGGGCCAGGGCCGGCAGACGCTCCCGTAAACTCGCCTCGTCGACCTGGTACCAGCAGACATGCCAGACCGTCGCATCCGGGTCGTCCGGCATCTCGGCCACCCGCTCGGCCACCGGTTTCCATCCCGCGAGGGGTTCGAGGTGCTCCAGGCTTTCCAGGATGACGCATCCCACAAACCGGCGCAGGGGAGGTCTCCTCCTTCCTTACCGGGTCCTGCCCGCCTGCCCCGGAGCCAGGCATCCTCCGGTCCTATAGTGGGCATGACCAACGTCCTCGGACCCCCTCGGTTTTCGGGGGGTCGTGCCGATGTACGGACAGTGTAACACGAACCCATGTTCGTCGCAAGATTCCGTCG
Source organism: Bacillota bacterium (assembly GCA_003242505.1). Lineage (GTDB taxonomy): Bacteria > Bacillota > Sulfobacillia > Symbiobacteriales > ZC4RG38 > ZC4RG38. The sequence goes on along the minus strand of QGUP01000104.1, from coordinate 4,651 downwards.
CCCACTGCACCGCCGGTCCCTGCCCGTGAACCTGGTCCTGGCCCCGGGACGCAAACGCCCTGGCGGACCTCCCGGGGGGGGGAACCGCACCCCCTCCCGGAGACGCCCGCCAGGGCCCTCATTTGCCATAGCTCAGTCAACGTAGATCATCTTCACCGTCATGCCCCCGTCCACCACCAGGTTCTGCCCGGTGATGAACCCGGACCTCCGGGGGTCGGCAAGGAACAGGCAGGCCTCGGCGATGTCCTCCGGCCAGCCCACCCGGCCCACCGGGTGCTGGGCGTGGTCCTCGGGCCGCAGCTCCGGCTCCCGGGCCAGGGACGATTTCTTCCAGGCCGAGACCTCGATCCACCCGGGGCTGATGGCGTTCACCCGGATCCCCAGGGGGCCCAGGGTGACCGCCAGGGAGCGGGTAAGGCCCAGAAGCCCCGCCTTGGCCGCGTCGTAGGCCTCCCACCCCGGCTCGGACATCAGGGCCCGGGTGGAGGCGATGTTGATGATGGCCCCGCCGCCGGCCGCCCGCATGTGGGGAGCCACGTGCCGGGCGCAGAGGAAGGCGCCGGTGAGGTTGGTGCCGATGACCCGGGCCCAGCGCTCCTCGGCCTCGTCGTCCAGGGGGTCCCCCTGGGCCCAGGCGATGCCCGCGTTGTTGACCAGCACGTGGATGGCGCCGAACTCCGCCACCGCCCGGTCCACCATCGCCCGGACGGAAGCGGAGTCGCTCACGTCACAAGGGATGAACAGGCAGCGGCCGCCCCGGGACCGGATGAGGGCCTCCGCCTCCGCCCCGGCCTCGGGGTCGATCTCCGCGATCGCCACCGCCATCCCCTCCGCCGCAAACCGGAGGGCGACGGCCCGGCCGATGCCCTGGCCGCCGCCGGTCACCACCGCAACCTTCCCGGCGAGCCCCTCCCCAGCAGGGGCGCCGGCTCCGAAGGGAGACGGATCCACCTCAGATCCCCTCCTGCTGCCGGATGTGGTTCAGGAGCCCCCGGCAGCCGGCCTCCACGAGCCGCCAGGTCTCGTCAAAATCGCCGGTGTACCAGGGGTCCGGGACCTCCCGCATCCCCGTCTCCGGCGCAAACTCCAGGAGGAGCCGCACCCGTTCCGGGGGCGCCCCCAGCCGCCGGAGCCCGGCGACGTTCTCCTCGTCCATGGCGATGATGTAATCCCAGGTCCCCAGTTCTGCCCGGCGGACCTGCCGGGCCCGGAGGCCCGCGTAGTCGATCCCGTTCTCCTCCAGCTTGGCCCGGGTACCCGGGTGGGGCGGTTCCCCCACGTGCCAGCCCCCCAGGCCGGCGGAGTCGATCTCAAACCGCTCCTCCAGCCCCGCCTCCCGCACCAGGTGGCGGAAGACCGCCTCCGCCATGGGAGAGCGGCAGATGTTGCCCAGGCAGACAAAAAGGACGCGCACCGGCTTGGACACAGGATCGCCTCCAATTGCAGCCGTGATGGTAACTGCGGGACGGGGTGCCGGACTAGCCGAACCGATGGGAGAGGTAGGTCCCCAGGGCGATGAGGATGGCCAGGGCGATGCTCTCCGCCGCGGCCCGCTGCCCCAGGTCCAGGGGGTCCCGCTCCCGGTCCCGGCCCCGCCAGATGGCCAGGACCGGGCCCACCGTCAGCACCCCGAGGAGAAAGGTGACGCCGAAGGGAACCTTGGCCAGCATGGCCAGCAAGAAGGCCCCCACCCCAGTGCTCCAACCGGTCCAGAAGGTGATGGCCAACGCCTCACGGATCGTTGCCCACACACCGGTCCCCCCGTCGCCCTCCACCCCAGCTGGAAACCCCAGGGCACCGGCCGGCGCGGAGGGCCATCTTTCCTCTCTCGCTACACTACCATTCGGGCCGCCGGCGGGCAACGGGGTCCCCTCCCCCGGAGTCCCCGGACGGCAGCCGGCCCGGGCCGAGTCCAGCGGCACCGGCTGGTTCCCGGCCGCAACGCCGCCGGGTCCCCGACCGCGCCACCGACTGGTCCCCGTCCACAACTTGTGATACTGTACGATTCAGGTGGGATTGAATCCCCCGCACCATACAGCCTGGAGGGTCTGGCTTGACATCCCTGATCGCAGCCCTGGCCGGCCTGCCGGCGGAACTGCGCACCTTTCTGGTGGCCACGCTTCCGGTCATCGAGCTCCGGGGGGCGATCCCCGTGGGGCTCTTCCTGGGCCTTTCCCCCTGGGAGGCCATCTTCTGGTCCACCCTGGGCAACCTGGCGCCTATCCCCCTGCTCCTCGCCGGCCTCCTGGCCGCCCGCCGCTGGGCCCGGCACTGGCCTCTGGTCGGGCCGATCCTGGCCTGGATCGAGCGCCGGGTGGAGCGGCACCGGGGCCAGGTGGACCGCTACGGCCCCTGGGGCCTCGCGCTCTTCGTCGGGGTACCGCTGCCCGGCACCGGCGCGTGGACCGGAGCGGCCATCGCCGCGCTTCTGGACCTCCCCCTGGGCCGGGCCACCCTGGCCATCATCGCCGGCGTGATCATCGCCGCGGCCCTGGTCGGCCTTCTCTCTACCCTGGGCTGGCTGGCGCTGACGTAACGGCGGCCGGCTCGGGGGTACCCCCGGCCTGGCGCTGACGTAGCCGGCGCCAGCCCGGGGGCACCCGGGGTGTCCCGGACCCGGCCGGCGCCACCCGGGGTGGGCCAGGGGCTAGCGCTAGAGTAGGACGGCGGGCGGCCCGCCTCTTGGCGGGCCGCCCCTTCTTGTCCCTTCTGGTTCCGTCCTCCTACTTCGTTTCTCCTACTCCGTTTCCGTTCTGCGATGCCATCTGGCGCTGCCGCCGGCTCCGGGCCCGGATCCACTCCGCCACCTGCCGGGCGAGATCCGGCATCTCCGGGTCCGCCACCAGGTTGTGGTAGGCCCGGGGCACCACCCGGAACTCCCGGTCCGGGCTGCCCAGCCGGCGGAAGTAGGCCGCCGCCGCCCGGACGTCCACCAGGTAGTCGTGCTCCGGGACCAGGATCAGCACCGGCAGCCGCACCCGGGGCGCCTCCCGGAAGGCCCGGCGGATGCTTCTCCAGGTGGCCAGCCAGAACCGGGGGGTGTACCGGCGCACCCAGGCCTCGTCCGCCGCGGTCCGCTGGTCGTGCTCCGGGTGCCGGCAGACCGGCACCGGCAGCGGCCAGACTTCAGGCCGGTCCGGAGCCAGAACCATCCTCACCGCCAGCCGGGCCAGGGCGCCCAGGGGGAGCCGCCGGAGCTTCAGGCCAGGAGCCAGGGCCACCACCCCGGCCAGATGGGGGTCCAGGTGGGCCGCGGCCCGGAGGGCCACATGGCCGCCCATGGAAAACCCCATCAGGAAGCAGGGCCGGTCCGGGTACCGCTCCCGGGCCAGGCCCACCACCGCTGCGACATCCTCGACAAAGCGCTCAAACCGGTCGATATCGCCCCGGGGAGCCGGGCTGAGGCCAAAGCCCCGCTGGTCCGGGGCAAAGACGGCCAGGCCCAGGCGCTGAAGTTCGTCCCCCATCGCCGTAAAGGGGCCGCTGTGCTCCCCCTGGCCGTGGAGGTAGACCACCACCGCCTCCGGGGCCGGATGGTCCCAGACCCGGACCGGGATGGGCAGGCCGTCGGGCCCGGCGACCTCCTCTAGCCGGTGGCCGTTGGGCCGGCCGGTGAGCCAGAGCGGCATCGGCATCCCCCCTGTGTCCCGGTGGGGCCCTCCTGCGGACCGGCCCGACCCCGGGGCCCCACCGGCCCCGCGCCCGGGCTGGGCCCGCCCTCCGCCTAAAGGAAAAGCCACCGGAACAGGAAGTAGACCAGCACCATCACGCCGATGAACAGGAAGACGATGGGGAAGATGATCTGGTACGCCGCGATGATCATGGCCAGGATGTCCAGCCAGGTGAAGTGCGGCCGGGGCTCGGCCTCCTCCGGCTCCTCCCCGGGGCCGCCCGCCGGGTCGGAAGCCGGCCGGACCCCGGTCCGGCTGCGCTTTTTCCAGTCGGCCCGATGCTCCATGACCTCTCGCTCCCTTGCCCCTCACCTGCTGGGGCGAGTCCCCGCGCCCCTCAGCCAGTCCCCGTACAGCAGCCGGTACCGGCGGTAGTCCCGGAGCACCCGGCGGACAAAGGTCCGGGTCTCGGGGAAGGGAATCTCGTCTAGCCGATCCGCCCCGCCGGACCACCGGCCCTGGCGGAGCCATTCCTCCACGTGCCGGCTCCCACCGTTGTAGGCTGCCAGGGCCACGGCCAGGTTCCCGTCGAACTTCCGGATGAGATACCCGAGGTACCAGGTGCCCACCTCGATGTTCACCGCCGGGTCAAAAAGCCGGTGCGGGTCGAGGGGGCCGAGGCCCATCTGGGCCGCGGCCCAGCGGCCCGTCTCCGGCATCACCTGCATCAGCCCCCGGGCCCCCTGGCGGGAGACCACGTCCGGCTGCCAGTGGCTCTCCTGCCGGATCACCGCGGCCACGAGGTATGGGCTGACCCCGTGCCGGGCCGCCGCCTGAAACACCTCCTCCCGGTACGGGAAGGGGTAGGCGAAGAGGGCCAGCAGCCACAGGGCCGTGCCGGCCACCCCCAGGAGCACCAGGAACCGGAGCCAGGGGGCAAGCCAGGGGGGCATCCCGGGCCAGCGCCCCGCCCGCGCCCTCGGCCGGGGAGTCCCCGGGCGCCGGCTCATCGGCTCCCGCCTCCCCGGGCCGGGTCCTCC
>QGUP01000544.1 GCA_003242505.1 Bacillota bacterium | reverse complement strand
CCCCCACCCGCGAGCCCGGCACCCCCCCGCTAACCCCCACGGCAGCGACACCCTGCCCGGCCCCGTCAGGCCGTAAGGCCTTCCAGCTTCCCGGCATAGCCGTTCCGCCTCGGCCACGTTCCACAGGGCCCCAAGCCCAGTCTGCGGCCGGTCCCGCACCGGTGCATGCCACCGCCGTGGGCGCCAGTACCCAACGTGGCCCCACATCCGGTCCCGAATCACCGGCCAGTAAACCAGGAAGACGGCAACCCCTACCAGTACGCCCACCAACACGTGCAACCGACCTCACCTCCTTCACGTGCGGCGTGTCTGCCGGAGCATCCCAACGTGCGACCAGCGGATCAGTGAGGCGTTGCCCAGGACGGACACCAGCAGCACAATCTGGCCCACGCGGCTCTCTACCAGGGGCCGCAACCCCTCGGGCGACAGCCAGGCAAACGCGAGGAGCACCGCCGCCCCGATTCCGGCGATGGTCACCGTCTGCAGCAGATGCTCCCCCATCTGCTCGGCGACAGCTTGCCGGTACCGACGGCGCTCTGCCAGGGCGGCACGCAACGCCGCAAACGCTGGGACCAGAGGAGCGCCGCGTTCCTGGGCGACGGCCAATTGCGTCACGAACACCTGAAAGTCCACGCTCTCCGCCACGGTCGGATGGCGGCGCACGTGCTCCAGTGCCTCCCCGAAGCGCTTACCGAGGTTCGCCTCCCGGGCCACCTCCATGAGGACCTCCCGGAGGGGCTCCCGGGCCACCTCTGCCGCCCGCCACATGGCGACCTCCACCGGGGCGCCAGCCTGCAACTGCGCTGCCATCACGGCCATCGCCGCGTCCAGTTGCTCACTGATCTGCACAGCCTGGCGGGTCTGGAGCCACTCGCTGACCCAGGTAGGGCACAACAGCCCTCCGAGTGCCGCCCCGGCTGCCAGACCAGGACTGCCCGAGAGGACCAGCGTGACCGCGTACAGCAGCGCCGCTCCGGAGGCTGCCGCCGCCAGCGTTGCTGCCAGACGGGTCCGGCGCGCCGCTACCTCCGGCGGCACGGGGCCCGGCGGAGCAGCAGTCTCCCGCACCACCCGGCGCTGATTCAGCCACGCCACCGTCACGCTGGTGGCCAGCCGGCGCAATCCGACCGCCAGCAGCATCACGGCCCCGGCCGTCAGCAGACCGACCAGCATGGCCGCCTACCCCCTCCACCGGGCGACATCCACACCGTTGGCCTGCAGGTGCGCCGCCAGTCGCTCCGAGATCCCACCCACACGCTCCAGGGGCCCACCGGGTGATGCCCGTCGGAAGATAGTCCGGAGCTTGAAACCCAGCACCCCGGGCCGGTCGGACTGGTAGTCCTCCAGTTCAACCACCTCTTCAACGCCCCGTACCACCCGGTCACCGACGACCCGGCGTTCGGCGTGTACGATGAGGTGGATCGCCGATGCGATCAGCTCGTACGCCCCGCTGTCCGTCAGGGTCCCGTCGCCGCGCTTCATCATCTGGGACAGGCGCTTCAACATGTCCGCCGGACCGTTGGCATGGGCGGTTGCCAACCCCCCATCGTGGCCGGTATTCAGTGCCTCGATCATGTCGAGGGCCTCCGCCCCCCGAACCTCGCCGACCACAATCCGGTCCGGCCGCATCCGAAGCGAGGCCCGGACCAGCTGCCTCATGGTGAACTCGCCCCGGCCCTCGATGTTGGCCCGCCGGGTCCGCAAGCGAATCACGTGACTGAGGGGGAGGCGCAGCTCAGGGGTGTCCTCCATCGTGATCACCCGCTCCGCTGGCGGGATGAACCCCGCCAGTACGTTCAGAAGCGAGGTCTTCCCCGAGGACGTGCCCCCGCTGACCAGAATGTTGGCCCGGCCTCTCACCGCATCCTGGAGAAAGGCAGCGGCCTCCTCGGACAGCGCCCCC
>QGUP01000543.1 GCA_003242505.1 Bacillota bacterium | reverse complement strand
TTTCATGGTCCTGCCCACAGTGATTCCCCCGGAGCACAGGGCCTGAAGCCCCGGGTCCGGGACACGGTCCTGCCCATCCCCCAGGCCGGGGGCCAGGAGGCCGCCGACGGTCCCGGTCTGGCCCGGGACCTCGCCCGGCGGCTGCCGGAGATCGAGGCGGCCGCGGAGCAGGCCCTGCGGGAGGCGGGGTCCCACCAGTCGGTCCGGGCGGAACTGGCGACGGTCCGGTTCCCCGGCCGGACGTACGGCCCCCTCACCCTCCCCGCCGGGGAGTATCCCACCCTGCGGCTGGTCCTGGGCCGGGGCGAGGGGCAGAACTGGTGGTGCGTCCTCTTCCCGCCCCTCTGCTTCCCGGAGAGCGCGGTGGAGCTCGAGTGGCAGCCGCAGCCCCGGCTCCCGGCGCCGGATGCCGGCCTCGGCGCGGGGGAGGTCCGGGACCGGGAGCCCCATCCCGTCGCGGTGGTCGCGGCCCTCCGCCGGGCCCGGTCGCCCCTGATCCTCGATGAGCGGGAGGTCCGGGAGTTGCCGGTGCAGGCCCGGTGGGCCCTGGTGGACTGGCTGCGGGCCCACGGCTGGCTGAAGCGGTGAGCCGGCATGGCCCCCGGGAGGCCGAGGGCGCGTCCGCCCGGCCCGATGAATAAGATCTCCCCGGAACCAGCCGGGGAGGGGTGGCGATGGCCAAGGCATCGGATCTTCGGAAGGAGATCATCAACGTCCGCACCGGGCGGCGGCTGGGGGAGCTGGTGGACGTGGAGATCGACGAGTCCACCGGTCGGATCACGGCACTGGTGGTTCCCGGCCCGTCCCGGTTCTGGGGGCTCCTGGGGAGCGGCCAGGACCTGGTGATCCCCTGGAGCCGGATCGTCCGCATCGGCCCGGACTGCATCCTGGTGGACCTGGAGGAGGGCCCGTCCCCCCGGGAGGGCGGCCCGGGCGCCTGACCGACCGCCTGACCGACCCCTCCATCGTTCCTACCCCACTCGTTTTGGCCTGGATCTTCTTCTCTCTGTACCGCTTCGCCCCGGCTACAATGGGGGGTGCTGGCGGGGGTTCTCTCCGGCCGGAGAGAGAGCCCCCGGTCGGGCGGCTGTCCCGGGGGCGGCCAAACCGGGACCCAAGACCTAGAGACAACCCTTCTCGCTCTGGCCTTAAACTAGATGGTAGGGAAGACTGCCGCCCCCACCATCCTCCAGCATCCGGTGGAGCGAGGCGAGGGAGGGCGACGGGTGGACCCCTTGTGGCAATGGATCACCGGAGAGGACGGCGTGCGTGCCCTCTCCTTTCCGTTTCTGGAGCGGCTCGGCGGCGTCCGGGCTCTCTTCACCTCCCGGCACCGGGGGGTGAGCCGGGTCGTGCCCGGCGGTCTGAACCTGGTGGCCGTGGCCGGGGAGGACCCCGGGGCCGTGGCGGAGAACCGGCGCCGGGCCCTGGCCCTCATCGGGTCCACCCCTGACCGGGCGGTGATCGCCGGGCTGGTCCACGGCCGGGAGGTGGCCCGGGTGGACGGACCGCCCCCGCCGGACTCCCAGGGGGTCCGGGCCGTCCCCGGGGTGGACGGGCTGGTCACCGCCACCCCGGATCTCACCCTGGTGGTCACCGCCGCGGACTGCGTCCCCATCTACCTTTACGATCCCCACGTGCCGGCGGTGGGGCTGCTTCATGCCGGGTGGCGGGGCACCGCGGCCGGCATCGCCCGGGCCGAGGCGGAGCGGCTGGTCGCCGGGTACGGCAGCCGGCCGGAGCGGATCTGGGCGGTGATCGGCCCGGCCATCGGTCCGTGTTGCTACGAGGCGGACGAGCCGGGCCGGGCGGCGATCGCGGCAGCCCCCGGGCTCCGGCCGGGGGGGCTCCGGCCGGGCCGGCGGCCGGACCGGCGGCAACTGGACCTGTGGCAGGCCTGTCTC
>QGUP01000542.1 GCA_003242505.1 Bacillota bacterium | reverse complement strand
AAGAGACGGTCCCGGGGCCGCCCGGGGCGATGTGCATGATGCTGAAGGAGAGGAAGCTGACGATGAGAAGGAGCGGGGGAATCTGCAGCAGCCGCCGCACCAGGTAGCGGCGCACGGGCATCACCTCCGGCTGTTGTGAAGGCGGGGACGTCCGGTCGGACGTCCCCGCCCCGGCGTGCTCCGTCCCCGGCTTACTCGCTCCGGGTCTCGATGTACCACCGCGGCACGAAGGTAATCGAGGTACCGTAGCCCTTCTGGTTGACGACGCCCTTGACCCGCTTGTTGACGAAGTCGGTGTACTTGTTGGCGTAGATCCAGATGTGCGGCTGATCCTCGATGATCAGCTTCTGGACCTGGCTGTAGATCTGCTTCCGCTTCTCCAGGTCCGCCACCCGGCGGCCCTCCTCGAGGAGCCGGTCAACCTCGGGGTTGGAGTACCGGGCCGTGTTGAAGCCGGTGACGATGCCGTCCTTCAGGGCCATGCTCTCGGTGTGGTAGAGGGCGTAGAGGGAGTTCGGGTCGGGCCCGAGGCTGAAGCCCATGAAGGTGACGTGGTAGTTACCGGGGTCGACGTACTTCTCGAGCATGGTGTTGAAGTCCATCAGCTCGACCTTGACGTCCACCCCGAGGGCCTTCCAGTCGCTCATCGCCTGCTGGGCGATGCCCTCAACCACCGAGCTGCCCGCGGTGCCGTAGTACTCGATGGTCAGCGGCTTGCCGTCCTTCTCCCAGATGCCGTTGGCGTTCTTCTTCCAGCCGGCGGCCTCCAGGATCTGGGCAGCCTTGGCCGGGTCATAGGTCCGCCCCTCGATGCTCGGGTCGAAGGCCCAGCTGACCGGCGGGATCGGCCCCGGCGGTACGGTGGCCTTGCCGTCCAGCACGCCGTCGATGATCGCCTGGTAGTTCAGGGCGTAGGCGAGGGCCTGCCGGACCTCCTTCTCGCTGGTCGGCCACCGCTGGGTGTTGAGGATCATGTACCCGAACCCGTTCCGGTCCCAGTCGTAGGCGTTGAGGATGTCCGCCCGCTCCGTCTTCAGCCGGTCCACCTCGGTGGGGGTGACGGAGTCGAGGGCGTCGATTTCCTGGGCCTCCAGGGCCGCGATCTGGGTGTTGTCCTCCTTGATGATCCGGTAGCGGATGGTGTCAATAAACGGACCGGTCTCGTCGCTCTTGTTCCAGTAGTCCTCCCACCGCTCCAGGAGGACGTACTCGCCGGCCTTCCACTCGACGAACTTGTACGGGCCGCTGCCGATGGGGTGCTGGTTGAACTGGTCGAACTGGTCCATCTCCGCCACCGGCACGTCCTTCAGCAGGTGCTCGGGGACGATGGCCAGGATGCCGGCCTCAACCAGGAAGGGTGCGAAGGGCTCCTCGAGGATGAACTTGACGGTATAGTCGTCTACCTTGACGACGTCCTTGGTCGGGCCGAGCTCGGACTTCCGCGGGCCGGTGTAGTCCGGGTGCATGATGGTCTTGAAGGTGAAGACCACGTCATCCGCGGTCACCGGCTCGCCGTCCTGCCACTTCGCGTCCTTCCTCAGGTAGAAGGTCCACTCGAGGCCGTCCTCGCTGACCTCCCACCGCTCGGCCAGCTCGCCCTCAGGGATCAGGTTTTCGTCCAGGGTGACCAGAGCCTGGAAGATGGGCGTCAGGACAGCCCCACCGTACGCGGTGCTGTACAGCAGCGGGTTCAGGATGTCCGGATCCTGCTGCAGCACCAGGACCAGCTCACCGCCGGTCGCGGGCTTCTCCACACTCTGCTGCGCCGGCTGCTGGTCCTGCTGGCCGCCCTGGGACTGCTGCTGCTGCTGGTTGCCGCCGCCGCCGCAGGCCGCGAGCACCAGGGCTGCAGCGGTCAGCAGGGCCGCCACCGACAGGAAACGACGCTTCTTCGCCACTGATGTTACC
>QGUP01000541.1 GCA_003242505.1 Bacillota bacterium | reverse complement strand
GGCCTTCTCCGCGGCCTCCAGGGCCCGGACCGCCTCCGCCACCCCGGCGCTCGCAGTGGTCCCCACCACTCGGTCCGGCTGGGAGGGGCTCCGGGAGACGATGGACTTCTCGGTCCAGACCTCCTCCCCGCCGATGAGGAGGGGGTACCGGCCGCCAAGCTCGCCCTCGACCCGCCGGAGGGCCTCCTCCTGGGCCCGGCGGAGGGCCGGGTCGGCAAAGTTGGTGAGGGGCTCGTTCCGGAACTCCACGATGGCCATGGGTCAGCCTCCCTTTCTCACGCCCGGAACAGGTTGGACAGGACAAACCAGAGGTTGGCGGGCCGCTCCGCGATCCGCCGGGTGAAGTAGCCGTACCAGTCCCGGCCGTAGGGCACGTAGACCCGGACCCGGTAGCCCTCCTGGGCCAGCTGCCGCTGCCGCTCCCGGCGGATGCCGTAGAGCATCTGGAACTCGAACCGGTCCCGGGGGATGCCCCGCTCGGCGGCAAAGGCCTGGGCCGCCCGGATGGCCCGCTCGTCGTGGGTGGCGATGGCGGTGTAGCACCCCGACGCCAGGTACTGCCGGACGTGCTCGATGTACTTCAAGTCCACGTCCGCCTTGCTCGGGTAGGCCACTGAGGGGGGCTCCATGTAGGCGCCCTTCACCAGCCGGACGTTGGCCCCGAGCCGGGCCATCTCCTGGAGGTCCTGGTCGGTGCGGTACAGGTACGACTGCAGGACGATGCCCACGTGCCGGGGCCCGAACTCCTGGAAGAGCTCCCGGAAGAGGGTCAGGGTCCGCTCCGTCCGGGGGCTGTCCTCCATGTCGATGCGGACGAAGTTGCCGTACTCCCGGGCCCGGCTGAGGATCCTGCGCATGTTCTCCCGGCAGAGGTCCAGGTCGATGTCCAGCCCGAGCTGGGTGAGCTTCACCGAGAGGTGGGACTTCACCCCGGTCCGGTGGATGCCGTCCAGGGTGGCAAGGCAGGCCTCCGCGGCGGCCCGGGCCTCGGCCGCGTCGGAGACGAACTCCCCCAGGTGGTCCAGGGTGGCCTCGATGCCCTGGCGGTTGAGGTCCGCCACTACCGCCAGAGCCTCGTCGAGGGTCTCCCCGGCCACGAACCGGGAGGCGCCGAGCTTCATGCCGTGCTTGAGGGCCATCCGCCGGACCGCGGGGTTTGCCGCCAGGGAGAGGATGGCCCGGCGGGCCAGGGCGTGGAAGGCAGCCATGGATGACCAGCTCCTGCCTGGGGAGTGGGATGGGTGCCGCGAGGACTGGGATGGATGCCGCATCGAGAAGGCAGTGCCGCAAAGAAAAGCCCCGGAGGGCAGCCGCCGGCGCAACCTGGGACATCCCAGCGTAGCCTGGCAGAACCGGCGGCACATGCCCTCCGGGAATTTCGACGCAAACCACGGACTTCCCTGTTCGACGCAAATCCGGGGCTCGGCCCTCACGCCCGGCGGTCGGCCCCGGGTCTGGGCCAGAGCCAAACCCTCACGCCCGCCGCTCACGCCCGGGCCTGGGCGGCAGCCGGGTCCAGGTCGACCCCGGTCTGCCGGCCGGGGCCCCGCCCCCGCCGGGCCCCTGCCCGGGAGCCGCTCCCCAGCAGGAGCCGCAGGCCGCTGAGGGCCACCAGGATGGTGCTGCCCTCGTGGCCCACCACCGCCAGGGGGAGGGTCATGGACCCCGCCAGGGTAAAGGCCACCAGGACCACGATCACCCCGACCGCGAAGGCCAGGTTCTGGGCCACCACCTGCCGGGCCCGGCGGCCCAGGCGAAAAGCCTCGGGCAGCCGGTGCAGTTCGTCGCTCATCAGCACCACGTCGGCACTCTCCAGGACCGCGTCATTGCCGGCGCCCCCCATGGCCACCCCGAGGGTGGCGGCGGCCAGGGCCGGAGCGTCGTTCACCCCGTCCCCCACCATGGCCACCGG
>QGUP01000540.1 GCA_003242505.1 Bacillota bacterium | reverse complement strand
ACCCTGACCTTCACCGTGGAGCGGCAGGGGGAGCAGCTGACCATACCCGTCGAGCCTCGGCTGGATGCGGACGGCCAGTACCGGGTGGGCATCATGCCCGATCCCGCCCGGGTGGCGTACCGGCGGATGGGGTGGGGGGAGGCCCTGGGCCAGGGGGCGGCGGTCACCCTGCAGGTGACCGGCGGGATCCTGCGGGCCGTCGGCGACATGATCACCGGCCGGCAGGCGCCCCAGCTCTCCGGCCCGGTGGGCATCGTCCAGACCGTGGCCGAGGCGAGCCGCCAGGGGCTCGACACCCTGGTGAGCCTGGCCGCGGTCCTGTCCATCAACATCGGCCTCTTCAACCTCTTTCCGATCCCGGCTCTGGACGGCTCCCGGCTGGTCTTCCTCAGCCTGGAGGCCCTCCGGGGCCAGCGGCTCAACCCCGAGCGGGAGAACCTGGCCCACTTCGTCGGCTTTCTCCTGCTCCTCGGGCTGATGGCCGCGCTGACCTACAAGGAACTGATGGCCCTGTTCTGAGTGGGAGTGGGTTGCCAGGGGAGAGATCGCGCCGTGAAGCGCCGGAAGTCTCGGCCTGTGCGGGTGCGGCACCTCACCATCGGTGGGGACGCACCCATCTCCGTCCAGACCATGACCAAGTGCGACACCCGGGACGTCCAGGAGGTGCTGCGCCAGATCCGGGCCCTGGAGGAGGCCGGGGCGGACCTGGTCCGCCTGGCGGTGCCCAACATGGAGGCCGCGGAGGCCCTGAAGGAGATCCGCAAGGGGACCGACATGCCCCTGGTGGCGGACATCCACTTTGACTACCGGCTGGCCTTGAAGGCCCTGGAGGCCGGGGTCGACAAGCTGCGGCTCAACCCCGGCAACATCGGCGGCCGGGACCGGGTGGCGGCGGTGGTCCGGGAGGCCCGGGCCCGGGGGGTGCCGATCCGGATCGGCGTCAACGCCGGCTCCCTGGAGGAAGAGATCCTGGAGAAGTACGGCTACCCCACCGCGGAGGGGCTGGTGGAGTCCGCCCTCCGGCACGTCGCCATCCTGGAGGACATGGACTTCCGGGACATCGTCATCTCCGTCAAGGCCTCCGACGTCCGGATGATGATCGACGCCTACCGGCTGCTGGCGGAGAAGTGCGACTACCCCCTCCACCTCGGGGTGACCGAGGCCGGCACCCCCTTCACCGGCACCATCAAGTCCGCGGTGGGCATCGGGACCCTGCTGGCCGACGGCATCGGCGACACCATCCGGGTGAGCCTCGCCGGCGATGCGGTGGAGGAGGTCAAGGTTGCCTGGGAGATCCTGAAGAGCCTCAACCTCCGCACCCGGGGGGTGAACATCATCGCCTGCCCCTCCTGCGGCCGGGTCCAGATCGACCTGGTGAAGATCGCCCGGGAGGTGGAGGAGCGGCTCCGGCACATCGACGTGCCCCTCAACGTCGCGGTGATGGGCTGCGTGGTGAACGGCCCCGGGGAGGCCGCGGAGGCCGACGTGGCCCTCTTCGGCGGCAAGGGCGTCGGCATGCTGGTGGTCGACGGCCAGATGGTCCGGAAGATGACCGAGGACGAGATGGTGGACGTCCTGGTGGCCAAGGTGGAGGAGATGGCCGCCGAGCTCAAGGCCTCCGGGGAGGCGGAGCGCCGGGGCTACCAGCGGCGCCACGCCCGGCAGGCCGCCCGCCAGGAGGGGTGAGGCTTGGAGCTTCAGATCCGGCCGAGCCCCTGCCCCCAGGAAGAGGGAGCCCACCGCTACCGGCTGCTCCTCACCGCCCATGAGCCCGTGCGGATCACCGGGGTGACGGGCCGGATCCTGGACCCCGGCGGCCGGGAGCTCTGGCGGCAGGAGTGGGACCCCCGGGAACTCTTCGGCGCCCAGGACCTGGCCCCGGGGGAGATCCGGGTGGCGCCCCGGCTCCCCCTCGGCC
>QGUP01000539.1 GCA_003242505.1 Bacillota bacterium | reverse complement strand
CCGCCACTCCCGGGGGCCGGGGGGGGAACCGGGCGTACCCCCCGGGGGACCCGGGCCCCCCCCCCCGGCGCAGGAGGGCCAGGGTGGCCCGGCGGATCCGATCCAGCCCCGCCGGGTCGCACCACTCCGGTTCGTCCCCGCCGGGGGTGAAGCCGCCGGCCACCAGCTCCCCGGCCGCGGCCAGCACCGCCAGCCGCTCCCGGACCTCCGCCGGGGGCCAGCCGAACCGGCCCGCCACCCGGTCCAGGGTGAAGGGGCCGTGGGTCCGGGCGTAGCGCCGGAGGAGCCGCTCCCGGGCGGCGGCGTCGCCGGCGGCGGCCGCGGCGTAGACCGCCGCCTCCTCCGCGGCCACCCAGCGCATCTCGCCCCCCAGGGTCACCGGCACCGCCCGGCCCGCCGCCGCCAGGGCCTCCAGCCACCGGTCCGCCTCCTCCGGCGGGTCCGCCCGCTCCCGCATCTCCGCCAGGGTCAGGTCCCCCAGCCGCAGGAGCAGGTCGTGGAGCCCGTCCGGGTCCCGGGCCCGGAGGGCCGGGTGGGTGTGCAGGAGCCGGGCCTCCACCTCCGCCAGGGCCCTGGGGTCGAGAAGTTCTCGGAGCCGCCCGCTGCCCACCAGTTCCAGGAGCAGCCCCCGGTCCAGGGCGAGGGTGGCCGCCGCCCGCTCCGCCAGGGGGGTGTCGTCCTCGTACAGGTGGGCGGCGGTGAAGTTCCAGAGGAGACCGGCCGCGGCGGGGGAAGGGCCGGGGGTCTGCCGGCCCGTGAGGGCGATGGCCCCGGACTGAATCCCCCGGAGCACCTCCTGGAGCCCCGGCAGGTCCAGCACCTCCTCCAGGCACTCCCGGTAGGCCTCGAGGAGGATGGGAAAGTCTCCATGGCCCCGCACCGCCTCCAGGAGGTCCTTGCTCTTCTGCCGCTGCAGCCACAGGGGGGTGCGGCGCCCCCGGCCGTGCCGGGGGAGCAGCAGGGCCCGCTCCGCCGCCATCCGGAAGGCGGCGCCGAACATCGCCGAGCCGCCGAGCTCCGCCAGCAGCAGCTCCTCCGCCTCCTCCGGGGTCATGGACCGGACCGGGGCCAGGGGGTCGGCGGCCAGCGGCGCCGCCGGTTCGCCTTCCCCCGGCGCCTCGGGGGCTTGTGCCCCTCCCCCGGGCTCCACCGGCGGCAGCCGGAGCATCAGGCCGTCGTCGCTCCAGGCCACCTGGATCTCCACGCCGAGCCACTGCCGGTACTTCCGGCGCAGGGCCAGGGCCCAGGCGGCGTGGAGGGGTGCGCCGAAGGGGGAGTAGATGAGAAGCCGCCAGCCCCCCAACTCCTCGGGGAACCACTCCGCCACCAGGTGCCGGTCCGTCGGCACCGCCCCCAGGTGCTCCTGGAGGTCCCACAGGTAGTTCCGGAGGTTGGCCGCCGCCCGGGGGTCCAGGGCGCACTCCTCCTCCAGCCACCGGAGGAGGTCCGGGTCGTCCAGCCGGGCGGCCACCTCCCGGCAGAGGGCCCCCACCTGCCGGCCCAGGGCGGCGGGCCGGCCGGGGGTCTCCCCCCGCCAGAAGGGCAGCCGGGCGTGGGCCGCCCCCGGGGCCGGGGTGACCTCGATCCGGTCGTGGGTCACCCGCTCGGTCCGCCAGGTCTGGGTACCGAAAAGGAAGACCTCCCCCGGATGGGTCTCGAAGGCGAACTCCTCGTCGATCTCCCCGAGCCTGACGTCGGTGCCGGCGAGGTAGACGCCGTAGAGCCCCCGGTCGGGGATGGTGCCGCCGGAGCGGACCGCCAGGGCCTGGCTCCCCTCCCGGCCCCGGATCACGCCCTTCACCCGGTCCCAGGCGATCCGGGGCCGGAGTTCGGCAAAGCCCGTCTCACTGTACCGGCCGGCGAGCATCCCCAGGACCAGTTCGTACTGCCGGCGGGAGAGGTGCCGGTAGGGATAGGCC
>QGUP01000538.1 GCA_003242505.1 Bacillota bacterium | reverse complement strand
CTGGGGCCGCACCCATGGCCGGTGGGCAGGTGGGGAGCCTGGGCATGTGGCAGCCGCCCCCGGAGGCGTCGATGCCGGACCACCGGGCTGAGGTCCTGCGGCGGGTCGACGAGCTCGCCGCGGCGGTCCAGACCGTCTCCGCCGCCACCCAGCGGCTCCAGGTCATGTGCGACCTCCTGGGCCACTGCGTCTACGTGGCGGTGGATCCCCAGGCTGCGGCCCAGCGGCTCCAGTCCCGGGGCCTCGTTTCCCTTGGTGGCCTGCCGGCCGACGGCTCCACCGCCCTGGGCGGAAGCGGCGGGTCGACCTCCGACCTGGCCGGGGCCCTCGCGGGCCTTCTGCCCGGTCTCCTGGCCAGGGCGGTGGGGCAGGGCGGCTCCGGAACCGGCGGCGAGCCCGGCCCGGAGGGGGCTGCCGATGGGGGCGCCGACGGCAGCGGGGCCCTGGGCAGCGGCGGGGCCGACGGCGGGGGCGGTGCAGCCGGGGAAACCGGCGGCAGCGGCGACGCCGGGGCGACGTCCGGCACCCCGGGCGGCCAGGAGGCCGGGCCGCTCCCGGGGCTTCTGCCCCTCATGCAGGCGGTGGTGGCCCGCTCCGGAGGGGACGGGGCGGCCGCCCGGCTAGGGGCGGTGGTCGGGTCGCCGGCCTTTCAGCAACTCGTGGGGATGGTCCAGGCCTCCGGGGGGGCGGCTTCCGGCGGGACCCACTGACCCGAGGCGCCCCAGGGGCGCAGGCGCTCGGGGCGATGGGAGGGGGCTACGCCGCGGCGCAGCCCCCTCGGCCCGCGGCGGCCTCAGCCGAGGTCGCCGGTGATGAGCAGGAGTGCCAGAAGCAGCAAGATCAACATGGTGGGGCTGAGCTGCTGGCGATTGTCGGACATCGGGACTCCTCCTCCGAGGTAGGTATGGGCGCCCGGCCAGGGCCGGAACCGGAGGGTCCTGCCCCAGGGGTGGCTCAGGGCGGGGATGGCTCAGGGCGGGTTCCGACGGGTCCCCTTGCCGGGGGCGGGCGGAGGCGGCGACTGACCGCCGGCCTCCAGGAGCCGGCGGAGCAGCGCCGGATCGACCTTGCCTCCGGCCTGGATCTTCCGGGCCAGGTCAGCCAGGGCCTCGGGCCGGGCCAGCAGTTGCCGCAGTTCCCGGTCCGGAACGCCGGCGGCTTTGGCGGCCTGACGGAGCACCTGGTCCGGCGGCGCTCCCCGGAGCAGGTCCTGCAGCAACTTCTGTCCGGCGGGGGTGAGGGCAGACCGGAGCTGGTCCGCCAGGTCCGGGGGCAGGGGCTGGCCCTCTGGGCGCCGCTCTGTCACCTGTCGTCCACCTCCCGGCGGGGGCGCTGGTCTCCCGCCGCTGACCTATCCTACGCCCCGTCAGGAAGGCGTGTGACAGAACCCGGGCTTATGTTGCGGTCCGGCCGGCAGGTCCGGGGCCGGCCGCGGTGCAAACCAGTTACTGGATTTCCGGACTTGACAGGGAAGGTCGGGCGTCGTAGCATACTTAAATTGGCATCGCCTTGCGGTGGGTGCCTCGGGCACGTCGCCTGGTGGTGGGTGCCTCCGGCATCCACCGGTTTTCGTGTTGCCGGGCCTCGGCGGGCCGGGGGCTCCAGTCGCGGTCGGGTCCCGGTTCGACCGGGGCGGATCGGTGCATCCGGCACTCTCACGGAGGCGGGACTGTGCGGATCAAGCGGACGGACTTGCGGAACATCGCCATCATCGCCCACGTGGACCACGGCAAGACCACCCTGGTCGACGGCATGCTGAAGCAGAGCGGCGTCTTCCGGGAGAACGAGCAGGTCGGGGAGTGCATCCTCGACAACAACGCCCTGGAGCGGGAGCGGGGCATCACCATCCTGGCCAAGAACACCGCGGTCACCTACAGGGGGAGCACACACAACAACTGCAACACCCGGGCCAACCACAATTT
>QGUP01000103.1 GCA_003242505.1 Bacillota bacterium | reverse complement strand
CGGCGGTCCGCGCTCTACCGGGCGGAGCGGATCCCCTGCCCGGTGCTGCTCCTCCACGGCGACCGGGACGAGGTGATTCCCGAGAGCCAGTCCCGGCGGCTCGCGGAGCGGCTCCAGGCCCTGGGCAAGCCCTGTACCTACCGGTGCTACCCGGGGCGGGGGCATTTCCTCCCCGCCCGGCGGGTCTGGGAGGAGGCGATCTTCCCGTTTCTGGACGAACTCCTGCGCCCTGGCGCCGGGAGCGGCCCCCGGCCCTGATTCCGGGGGTCCTGATGATGGAAGCCCTGATTCCGTGAGCTTTCCCGCTGCCCGCCGGGTCCCGGGTGCCAGGGGGTGGGGAGGTGGAAGGATGGTCGCAGGCCTGCCGGAGAAAGTGCAGGCCGCCCTGGAGCGGCTGCTGGCCCAGGCCGGGGCCGGGCGGGTGCGGTCCCTTCGGCCGGTCTCCGGCGGCGACATCAGCCAGGCCTACCACGTGGTGGCCGAGGGGGGCGAGTTCTTCCTCAAGTACCGGGAGGGGGCGCCCCCGGGCTTTTTCGCCGCGGAGGCCCGGGGGCTCCGGCTCCTGGCGGAAGCCGGGGCGGTCCGGGTGCCCCGGGTCTGGGGCTGGGAAGAGGACCCGGCGCTCCTTCTCCTCGAGTGGCTGCCGCCGCCGCCCCGGGGGGCGGACCGGGACCGGGCCGCGGCGGCCCTGGGGGCGGGGCTCGCCCGGCTGCACCGGGTCCGGGGGCCGGCCTTCGGCCTGGGGGAGGACGGCTTCATCGGCGCCCTGCCCCAGCCCGGGGGCTGGTTTCCGGACTGGCCTTCCTGCTGGCGGCACCGGCTGGCGACCCAGGCGGAGCACGCCGCCCGCCGGGGGCACCTGGCCGGGGAGCGGGCCCGGCGGCTCGAGCGGCTCCTGGGCCGGCTGGAGGAGTGGCTGGGGGAGGACCCGGGGGGCCCCGCCCTCCTCCACGGCGACCTCTGGGGCGGCAACTGGATGGTCGGGCCGGCGGGGGAGCCGGTGCTCATCGACCCGGCGGCCTTCTACGGCAGCCGGGAGGTGGACCTGGCGATGACCGAGCTTTTCGGCGGGTTCCCCCCGGCCTTCTACGCCACCTACCAGGCGGAGTACCCCCTGCCCCCGGGGTACGAGGAGCGCCGGCCCCTCTACCAGCTCTACTACCTGCTGGTCCACCTCGCCCTCTTCGGCGAAGGGTACGGCCCCGGGGTCGATCGGATCCTTCGGCGGTACGCGGGCTGACCGCCGTGCCAGCCGCATAGGCCTGGAGCGCCGGTACGTTGACAGCCCCGGCCGCGGTTTGCTATATTGTCCCTGATTCTCCAACGCGCTGCGCGGCGAACCCAGGCGAGGACCCAGGCGGGAGCCACGGCGGCACAGGGAGCCAGGCCCGGGACTGAGAGGCCGGCGCCGGCCGTTCCCGCCGCCCATCCTCGCCCCGCCCTCGGGGGCGGCGCCGCTCTCCGCGGGAGCCGGCGGGCCTCCCGGCGGGGCGGCTGACCCGGCCGTTATCCGGGCCTGAGGGGGCTCCCGCCGGGCGGGGGTCAATCAGGGTGGTACCGCGGAAGCAGGCCTTCCGTCCCTGACCGGGACGGAAGGTGTTTTTGTCAGACCGTCAGGGAGGTCATACAGGGTGGCTGAGGAGAAAGAGGTTGTCAAGGAGATCACGCCCCAGTCGGTGGACTTCTCCCGCTGGTACATCGACGTGGTCCGGAAGGCGGACCTGATGGACTACTCCCCGGTCCGGGGCTGCATCGTCTTCAAGCCCGACGGCTACGAACTCTGGGAACGGTGCCAGCAGGCCCTCGACCGGCGGTTCAAGGAGACCGGCCACCGGAACGCCTACTTCCCGACCCTGATCCCCGAGAGCTTCTTCGAAAAGGAGAAGGAGCACGTCGAGGGCTTCAACCCGGAACTGCCCTGGGTGACGGAGGCGGGCGGGGAGAAGCTGGAGGAGCGGCTGGCGCTGCGGCCTACCTCCGAGACCATCATCGGCTACATGTACTCCCGGTGGATCCAGTCCTACCGGGACCTGCCGATCCTCATCAACCAGTGGGCCAATGTCTTCCGGTGGGAGAAGCGGACCCTGCCGTTCCTGCGCACCACCGAGTTCCTGTGGCAGGAGGGGCACACCGCCCACGCGACGGAGGAGGAGGCCCGGGAGGAGACCCTCCGGATGCTGGAGGTCTACCGGGACTTCGTGGAGACCGAACTGGCGATCCCGGTGATCAAGGGGCAGAAGACCCCATCGGAGAAGTTCGCGGGCGCGGTGGAGACCTACTCCATCGAGGCGATGATGAAGGACGGCAAGGCCGTCCAGGCGGGCACCTCCCACTACATGGGCACCAACTTCGCCCGCAGCTTTGACATCAAGTTCCTGGACCGGGACAACCAGCTGAAGTACGTCCACACCACCTCCTGGGGCGTCTCCACCCGCCTCATCGGCTGCCTGGTGATGGTCCACGGGGACGACCGGGGCCTGGCCCTGCCGCCGAAGGTCGCGCCCACCCAGGTGGTGCTCATCCCCATCGGCCCGGCCAGGGCCCGGGAGGAGGTGCTGGCCCGGGCCCGGGAGCTCTACGCCCGGCTCCGGGAGGCCGGCATCCGGATCCGCCTCGACGACCGGGAGGAGTACACCCCGGGCTGGAAGTTCAACGAGTACGAGATGCGGGGGGTGCCCCTCCGGCTGGAACTGGGGCCCCGGGACCTGCAGAACAACGCGGTGGTGGCCGCCCGCCGGGACACCGCCGAGAAGATCACCCTCTCCCAGGACGGCCTGGTGGAGGCGGTGCAGAACCTCCTGGCGGAGATCCAGCAGAACATGTTCCGAAAGGCCCTCCAGTTCCGGGAGGAGCACAGCTACCAGGCCGAGACCCTGGAGGAGATGAGCCAGATCCTCGAGGAGAAGACCGGCTTTGTCCTGGCCGGCTGGTGCGGCGACGCCGGCTGCGAGGCGAAGGTGAAGGAGACCACCAAGGCCACCGCCCGGAACATCCCCTTCGATCCCCCCGCCCGGATGTCCCGGTGCCTGGTCTGCGGGCAGCCGGCCCAGCATACGGTATGGTTCGCCCGGGCCTACTGATGCCGGACGCCCCGGGGCGCAGGAAGATCCGCCGGCCCCGGGGAATCAGAAACCGGTACCCTTTCCGGGCGGTAGGAGACCCTGGCCCGGCCCGGACTCCGGTGTCCGGGCCCCTTGTTCAGGAGGCGGTCGGACGGTGAAGGTGGCCGCGGTGATACCCGCCTTTAACGAGGAGGCCACCGTCGGGGAGATCGTGGCGACGACCCGCCAGGTTGAGTGGGTCGACGAGGTGGTGGTCGTCTCCGACGGATCCACCGACGGCACCGCGGAAAAGGCCCGGGCCGCCGGCGCCCGGGTCATCGTCCACCCGGAGAACCGGGGCAAGGCCGCGGCGATGAAGACCGGGGTGGAGGCGACGGAGGCCGAGGTGATCCTCTTCCTCGATGCCGACCTCATCGGCCTCACCCCGGACCACGTTCGCTCCCTGGTCCTGCCGGTGGTCCTGGGCGAGTGCGAGATGTCCATCGGCCTCTTTGACGAGGGCCGGCTGGCCACCGACCTCGCCCAGGTCGTCGCCCCGTACCTTTCGGGGCAGCGCGCGGTGCGCCGGGAGATCCTGATGCGGATGTTCGCCGAGGAGCCCGAGGCGGATCTCAGCCGCTTCGGCATCGAGGTGGCCCTCACCCGGTTCGTCCGCCGGCACGGCGTCCGGGTCGTCGAGGTGCCCCTGGAGGAGATGACCCACCGGACCAAGGAGGAGAAGATGGGGCTGGTCCGGGGGCTCAGGGCCCGGATCCAGATGTACTGGGAGATCCTGAAGTACGCGCAAAGGGGTCACTGAGAGGTGTGGCCACTCCCTGACCTGAGCCAGTTCATCGGGATTCTCTTTCCCCTGGGCCTTGCGGCCCTGTTGGGCGGGATCATCGGTCTCGAGCGGGAGAGCGTGGGCCGGCCCGCGGGGCTGCGCACCCACGTCCTGGTCGCGGTGGGCTCGGCCCTGATCATGCAGATCTCCCTGGACATGCTCCGGTACCGGACCGAAACCTGGCACCCGGACCCGGGCCGGATCGCGGCCCAGATCGTCAGCGGCATCGGGTTTCTGGGGGCCGGGACCATCATGCGGGAAGGGGTGACGGTCCGGGGCCTCACCACCGCCGCCAGCCTCTGGGTGGTGGCCGGGGTGGGGATGGCGGTGGGCAGCGGCCTCTATCTCGAGGCCGCCATGGCCTCGGTCCTGATCCTCCTCACCCTGACGGTCCTCCGGAAGGTGGAGGACCGGTTCATCCGGGTCGCCGGGATCCAGACCCTGACGGTGCAGGTGATGGATACCCCCGGCCGGCTGGGAGACCTGGCTTCCACCATCGCCCGGCACGGGGGCAACATCCGCAGCGTGAGCCTCCGGGGCGGCACCGCCCCGGGTACCGTCGAAATCACCTTTCGCCTGCGGCTCCCCCCCAGAGCGGACGCGGACGCGCTGGTCGCGGAGCTTCTCACCCTGGACGGGGTGCTGCAGGTGACGGAAGAGGAGTAGCCCGGATGTCGCACCCTGAGCTACAGCCCTGGCTGAGCCGGATCGATCGGACCGCGCTGCCCCCCGAGGCAGCCCGAGCCCTGGAGGGCGCCCGGCTCCTGGGGGTGGAGGTCCGGCTCCGTTCGCAGCAGATCGTCCTGCGCCTGGAGGTGACGGCCCGGGTCCCCCTCTCCCAGCGGGAGGCCCTGGCCGCGGTCCTGCTCTGGGCCCTGCTCCCCGAGGTGGCCGGCGAGGGCGACGGGGCCGCGCCGGGACTCCCCCGGGGGCTGGGGGTGCAGCTGGACCTGCGGCTGAAGGCTCCGCCCTGGGGGATCCCGGCGGAGAAGCTGGTGGAAGAGGCCTGGCCCGATGTCCGGGACCAGGCCAGGGTCCTCATGCCCCGGGTGAACGGCATCCTGGACGACATCGCCCCCCGGCTGGTGGAGAACCGGGTGGAACTGGAGTTTGCCTCCGACGCCCTCCGGGACGTGGTGGAGAAGGCCGGCGGGGCCCGGATCCTGGAGGAACTCTTCCGGAAGGAGACCGGCCTGCCTCTCCGGGTGGCCCTGGTGGTGCCGGCGCCGCCGGAAAAGCCGGAAGAGACCGATGCATTTGAGGAAGGCCCCGACAGCCTCTTCGCCGACGAGGAGTCCCAGCCGGAAGCGGCGGCGGAGGCCGAGGAGGAGGACCAGACCCTCGCCCTCTACCAGTCCATCGTCCAGCAGCAGGTGGAGGAGCCGGCCCGGGCCGAGGAGAGCCGCGGCGGGTCCGGCAACGGCAAGGGGCTGCCCGCGGGGGTGGTCCGGGGCCGGCGGATCGACCCGGCGGAGCGGCCCCGGCCGATCCGGGAACTGACCGAGGAGGAGCCCGGCCGGGTGGTGATCGAGGGGGAGGTCTTCGCCCTCGAGACCCGGGAGACCAAGACCGGCAAGCTCCTGGTGAGCTTTGCCGTCACCGACTACACCGACTCCCTGGTCTGCAAGTTCTTCCGGGACCCCCAGAAGGACCCGGAACTGCCGGCGGACTTCAAAGTGGGCTGCTACGTCCGGGTCCGGGGCCGGCTGGCCTACGACGGCTTCTCCCGGGACCTGAACCTGATGGCCGACGACGTCAACCTGGTCGACCGCCCCCGGCGGACGGACAACGCGCCGGAGAAGCGGGTGGAACTGCACCTCCACACCACCATGTCCGCGATGGACGCCCTCTGCGACCCCGAAGAGGTGGTCAAGCGGGCGGTGGCCTGGGGGCACAAGGCGGTGGCCATCACCGACCACGGGGTCGTCCAGGCCTTCCCCGCCGCCAGCCACGTGGCGGTGCCCGAGGACTTCCGGGTCATCTACGGCATGGAGGCCTATGTGGTGGACGACGCCACCCCCGTCATCCTCCGGGCGCCCCAGGGCCTGGCCCTCCGGGACGCGGAGTGGGTGGTGGTGGACATCGAGACCACCGGCTTCAACGCCATCGCCGACGACATCATCGAGCTGGGCGCCGTCAAGCTCCGGGGCGGGGAGATCGTCGACCGGTTCCAGTCCTTCGTCCGGCCGACCAAGGCCCTCTCCCGGGAACTGCAGGAGCTCACCGGGATCACCCCGGAGATGCTCGAAAACGCCCCCGAGCCCGCCGAGGCCCTCCGGGCCTTCTTCGAGTTTTGCGGCGACGGGATTCTGGTCGCCCACAACGCCTCCTTTGACTACGGCTTTCTCCGGTACAACCGGCAGAAGTACCTGGGGGAGGACCTCCTGAACCCGGTGCTGGACACCCTGATGCTCGCCCGGTCGGTGCTGCCGCACCTGCGGCGCTTCGGCCTCGACGCGCTGACCCGAGAGCTCGGGGTGCCCCTGGAGAACCATCACCGGGCGGACGCGGACGCCCGGACTGCGGCCCTCGTCCTGCAGAAGCTCCTTGACCGGGTGGCGCAGGAGCACCCGGAGGTCACCCAGGTGGCCCACCTGAACCGGCTGGCGGCCAACATGAACGTGGAGCAGCTGAAGCCCCACCACGTCACCATCCTGGTCCAGCGGCAGGCAGGGGTGAAGAACCTCTACAAGCTGGTCTCCCGGAGCCACCTGGAGTACTTCAACCGCACCCCCCGGGTGCCCCGGACCCTCCTGGAGGAGCACCGGGAGGGGCTCCTCATCGGTTCGGCGTGCCTCCAGGGCGCGCTGGGGCAGGCCCTCCTCCGGGGCGCCTCCGACGAGGAGCTGGACGAGATCGCCGCCTGGTACGACTTCCTGGAGGTGCAGCCGCCGAGCAACTACCGGTCCCTGGTGCAGGAGGGGCAGGTGACCGAGGCGCAGCTCCAGGAGATGGTCCGGCGGGTGATCGCCCTGGGGGAGCGGCTCGGCAAGCCCGTGGTCGCCACCGGCGACGTCCACTTCCTCGACCCCCACGAGGAGATCCTCCGGACTATCCTCAAGCACGGCATCGGCTGGCGGGAGGCCTTCGAGGGCCCCTGCTACTTCCGGACCACCGAGGAGATGCTC
>QGUP01000537.1 GCA_003242505.1 Bacillota bacterium | reverse complement strand
TGCCAGGGCCCCCCCGGCCCCCCCGCCGGGCCCGGCCGCCAGCCCCGGGTCATAGACGGAGAGGAGCACAAAGGTGAGCCCGTACCCGAGGACCACTCCCAGCCGCCCGGCCATCCGGCAGCCGCCCGCGGCCAGGCCCGCGGCAGCGTAGGCGATGCCCAGGTCTGCGACCTGCCGCAGGCTCCCCTCGGTCGGGTCCGGAGCCAGTACCCCGGCCAGGGCCGCCAGGACGCCGGCCGCGGCCCCAGGGGGACCTCCCCAACCCCAGGCCACCGTCGCCACCGCCCCGCTGGCCAGAACCGCCTGCAACGGCAGGGACAGGTGTCCCACCCGGAGCCCCGCCGGCACCGCGCTGAGGGCGGCGACGGCGAGGAGCACCGCAGTCAGCCGCCCCTCCGGTCCGGCCAGCCCTGCCCCCTCGGCTTCCGCCAGGCCCCGGGCCAGGATCCCCGCCATGACCGCGGCGAGGCCCCCGGCCAGGGCCAGGAAGACGAGGGACGGAGCGGACAGGTCCAGGGCCGGTCCCCGGGCCAGCAAGGCTGCGACCACTCCGCCAGCCGCTGCCCTGGCCGGAGCCGCCAGCCCCGGCCCTCCCCCCAGGGGCGCCACTGCGGCGACCAGGGTCCCTGCCGCGGCCCCCGCGGCAGCGGCCGGCTGGCCCTCCAGAAAGAGGCTGAGGCTGCCGACCAGACCACCGGCCACCGCCCACAGGCCGGCCCCGTGGCTGCGGCCGGTGCCCCGGACCGCCGCCGCGAGGGCAGCCCCGTAGAGCCCCGGAAGACCCAGGAGGGTGGCCCGGCCGAGCAAGCACCCCAGGGCGAGGGCGGGCAGAACCCAGCGGCGGCTGCCCCCTCCTCTGGGCCGCCGGGGCGAACGGTCGCCCTCAGGCCGCTTCCCGCCCACGGCGCCGCCTTCGCCAGCCACCGGTTCCCCCTCCCCCTGGTTTGCCTTGATCCCACGGCTTATTGTAAACCAGGGAGAAGGAAGGATATG
The DNA here is from genome assembly GCA_003242505.1 of Bacillota bacterium. Taxonomy (GTDB): domain Bacteria; phylum Bacillota; class Sulfobacillia; order Symbiobacteriales; family ZC4RG38; genus ZC4RG38. The sequence continues at coordinate 932 of QGUP01000537.1, read as the reverse complement.
TCAGATCGTCCCGGATCTCCCAAAAAGTTTTCGACAATCCCCCGGTCTGGCCGGACCGCCGGTGCCAAGACCGGAGCGCCGGCGTAAGCTAGGGTCAGGAGTTCTGTCAACGTCGACGATCCGAGTTTAGGAGGGACGCGTCCATATGTTCTTTGGCGGCTTCGCCCCGGGGCTGGGGGGCATCGGTTTCCCCATCCCGGGACTGACCTGCCCCGGCCCACCGGGGTTCGTGGCGCCCCTCGGCATCCCCCTGGCCGTACCCACGGGCATCCCGTCGCCGGTGCCCTTCCCGGCCGCCGCCGGCTTCCCGGCGCTGGCCGGCGCCGCCTTCCCCCGGCCGCTGCTGCTGCCGGTGCCCTCCGCGCCGGCGGTCGCCTCGGTGCCCTTCCCGTTCCCGGCGGTGGCCAGTGGTTTCCTCATCCCCTTCCCCGGGGCACCGGTGCTCAGCCCCTTCGGCGTTCCCTTCGGCGTCGGGGTGCCGGCGCCCGTCGGGATTCCGGTCTGCTTCCCGTAGCCTCCCCCGCGCGCCCCGCTCCAGCGACAACATCCGACAACAACAAGGCGGCAACAACAAGAACAGGGCGGCGACAACAACAAAGCGGCCCAGTCCTGAACGGGGTTTCAGGACTGGGCTCTCTTTGGTGACCCCACCGGGATTCGAACCCGGGTTTCCGCCTTGAAAGGGCGGTGTCCTAGGCCTCTAGACGATGGGGCCATGGTGGACCGGACGAGCGGTCCACGGCGGCGAGACACATCGCCGTTGTGGTGGCGGTGGAGGGACTCGAACCCCCGACATAGCGGGTATGAACCGCCTGCTCTACCAGCTGAGCTACACCGCCGGATGAGATCGCTCCAGAGCCGCACAGATGCCCCGGAGGCTAACTGGCACTCACCATTATAGCACGGCCCCGGTGCGGGTCAAGGCCCTGCTG
>QGUP01000102.1 GCA_003242505.1 Bacillota bacterium | reverse complement strand
GCCGGGGCGGGCGCGGCCGCGGCCTCCAGTTCCAGAAGCGCCCCGACCCCGGGCCCGGTCACCGCCAGGCCGCAGGCCACCCCCACCTGAGGCGCCTCCGGCACCCGCCGGTCGGGCCGGGGCGGGTACTGGCAGGTGTTGATCACCCACTCCACGTCCGCAAGGGCGATGGCCGGCCGCCCCTCGTCCAGGGCCAGGCCCGCGGCCATCTGGACGATGTTGACCGCCTCCCGGCCGGAGGCGGCGTGCCGCTCCACCGCCTCGACGCACCCCGGCTCGAGGCTGAGCCCCAGCTTGGCCGCGGCCCGCCGGGCGATCTGCCCCACCTCCCCGGGGTAGAGGGGCCGGAAGAAGACCTCCATGCACCGGGAGCGGAGGGCGGCGGGGAGTTCCTGGGGCTGCCGGGTGGTGGCCCCCACCAGCCGGAAGTCCGCGGGCAGCCCGTGCTCGAAGATGTCCCGGATGTGGGCGGGGATGTTGGGGTCGTCGGGGCTGTAGTAGGCGCTCTCCAGGAGGACCCTCCGGTCCTCCAGCACCTTCAGGAGCTTATTGAGCTGCACCGGGGGCAGTTCGCCGATCTCGTCGAGGAACAGCACGCCCCCGTGGGCCCGGGTCACCGCCCCGGGCTTGGGCTGGGGGATGCCGGCGACGCCCATCGCCCCCGCGCCCTGGTAGATGGGATCGTGGACCGAGCCGATGAGGGGGTCGGCGATCCCCCGCTCGTCAAACCGGGCCGTGGCGGCGTCGATCTCCACGAAGGGGGCGTCGGCGGTGAAGGGGCTCTGGGGGCTGCGCTTGGCCTCCTCCAGCACCAGCCGGGCGGCGACGGTCTTCCCCACCCCCGGGGGGCCGTAGATGATCACGTGCTGGGGGTTGGGCCCGCAGAGGGCCGCCCGGAGGGCCCGGATCCCGTCCTCCTGGCCGACGATCTCAGCAAAGGAGGTGGGCCGGACCCGCTCCGCCAGAGGTTCCGTCAGCCGGGTCGCCCGGAGCCGCCGGAGCCTTTCCAGCTCCCGGCGGGACTCCCTCTCCACCGCGGCCCGGCTGCCGTGCTGCTGCCGCAGGAGGTTCCAGAAGTAAAGCCCCACCACCACGGTGAAGACCAGGCTGACCAGGGTCAGGACGGCACCGGTCTCCATGGATTCCCGCCTCCCGGCCCGATGGCACCCCGGTGCCATCGCATGCTGGAGGCTAGTATGCCCCCGGCCCGGTTCCTTCTCCCTCCGTTCCCCACCGCTCCAGCCACTGGCGGACCAGGTCCCGGGCCGTCGCCACCAGGGTGTCGATCTCCTCGGGGGTGGCGTGATCGACGTGGATCCCCGCGGCCACCGCCACATGCCCCCCGGTGACCCGGGCGGCCTCCAGGGCCGCCCACCGGGCCAGTTCGTCCTCCTTGTGTCCCAGGACCGTCAGCACCGAGGCGGTGGCGCTCCGGCGGGCCGGGTCCCGGAGGCTCGGCCGGGGGGAGGCGAGGCTGACCGCGCCCACGTGGGGATGGGTGCCGCCGGTGATCACCAGCACCAGGTCCGGCCCGCACCGCAGCCCGGTCACCTGGACCCGGGTGCGGCCCTCTCCCGCCGCGAGGGTATAGGTCGCCGGCCCCGGCCCCGCCGGGGCCATGGGGCCTCCCTCCGTCGCCATGGGGCATCCCTCCGTCCGAAAAAAACCGGGCGGGCACCTGCCGGCAGGTGCCCGCCCCTGGGCCTAGGCGGTCTCTTCCTTGGCCTTGCCGCCCCGGGCCTTCTTCTCCGCGGTGGTCACCAGGATCGGCGGCTCCTTCTTCAGGACCACTTCCTTGGTGATGACGCACCGGCTGACGTCGCTCCGGGACGGCACCTCGTACATCACGTCCAGCATGATCTCCTCGATGATCGCCCTTAGCCCCCGGGCGCCGGTGTTCCGGCGCAGGGCCTCCTTGGCGATGGCCCGGATCGCGTCCTCCTTGAACTCCAGCTCGATGCCGTCGAGCTGCAGGAGCTTCTGGTACTGCTTGATCAGGGCGTTCTTGGGCTTGGTCAGCACGTCGACCAGGGCGTCCTCGTCCAGCGCGTCGAGGGTCACCACCACCGGCAGCCGGCCGATGAACTCCGGGATCAGCCCGAACTTCAGCAGGTCCTCGGGCATGACGTGCCGGAGGATCTCCCCGACGTTCTGCTCGTGCTTGCCCTTGATCTCCGCGGTGAAGCCCATCCCCCGCTTGCCGATGCGGGCCCCGATGATCTTCTCCAGCCCCTCGAAGGCCCCGCCGCAGATGAAGAGGATGTTGGTGGTGTCGATCTGGATGAACTCCTGATGCGGGTGCTTCCGGCCCCCCTGGGGCGGGACGCTGGCCACGGTCCCCTCGAGGATCTTCAAGAGCGCCTGCTGCACGCCCTCGCCGGAGACGTCCCGGGTGATCGACGGGTTCTCCGACTTCCGGGCGATCTTGTCGACCTCGTCGATATAGACGATGCCCTTCTCCGCCTTCTCGATGTCGTAGTCCGCGGCCTGGATCAGCTTGAGGAGGATGTTCTCCACGTCCTCGCCGACGTACCCCGCCTCGGTGAGGGAGGTGGCGTCAGCGATGGCGAAGGGCACGTTGAGGATCTTGGCCAGGGTCTGGGCCAGCAGGGTCTTGCCCGAGCCCGTGGGGCCGAGCATCAGGATGTTGGACTTCTGCAGCTCGACGTCATCGACCTTGCCGCCCAGGTTGACCCGCTTGTAGTGGTTGTAGACCGCCACCGAGAGGATCTTCTTGGCCCGCTCCTGCCCCACCACGTACTGGTCCAGGATCGCCTTGATCTCGTGCGGCTTGGGGATGTCCTTCAGCTCGAAGTCGACATCCTCGTTGAGCTCTTCCTCGATGATCTCGTTGCAGAGCTCAATGCACTCGTCGCAGATGTAGACGCCGGGCCCGGCGACCAGGCGCTTCACCTGATCCTGGAACTTTCCGCAGAAGGAGCACTTGAGCTGCCCCTTGTCCTCCCCGGTGAACTTGAAAGACATGGGCCCACCCTCCTTACCGGGCCTGCGCCTTCTTGGGGGGCAGAACCTGGTCGATCACACCGTATGCCTGGGCCTCCTGGGCACTCATCCAGAAATCCCGGTCCATGTCCTTGAGGATCTTGTCAAAAGGCTGGCCGGTATGCTTCTCGAAGATGCGCGCCAGGGTCTCCCGGCTCTTCAGGATTTCCCGGGTCCAGATCTCAATATCCGCTGCGGTGCCGGTGAGCCCGTGGCCGTGGATCGACGGCTGGTGGATCATCACCCGGGAGTGGGGCAGAGCATACCGCTTGCCCTTGGTGCCGGCCGCCAGCAGGACCGCGGCCATGCTGGCGGCGGTGCCCACGCAGATGGTGGAGACATCGGGCTTGATGTGCTGGATCGTGTCGTAGATGGCCAGACCCGCGTCGACGCTCCCGCCGGGGGAGTTGATGTAGAAGAAGATCTCCCGGTCCGGATCATCGCTCTCCAGGAACAGGAACTGGGCGATGATCACGTTGGCCACCTGGTCGTCGATGGTGCTCCCCAGGAAGACGATCCGGTCCTTGAGGAGCCGGGAGTAGATATCGTAGGACCGCTCCCCGCGGTTGGTCTGCTCGATTACGTACGGAATCAGGTAGCTCATAAACAGACGCCCTCCTCTCTGGCCGTTCCAGGGCAGGCGACGGGGTCACGCCTCCTGCTGCTGCTCAGCCTGCTGCTGCTCAGCCGGTCGCTGCGCCTGCGCGGCGGGGCGGTTGCGCTCCACCAGGTGGCTGATGGCCTTCTGCCGCAAGAGGTTCTCCCGCACCCGCTCCCGGTACTCGGGATTCCGGCGCAGCCGGTCGATCTCCCGGGCCTGGGACCGGTAGAGCCTGGCCATGGCCTCGAACTCGGCGTCGATCTCGGCCTCGGTCACCTCGAGCCCTTCCTGCTTCGCCACAGCCTCGAGGACCAGTTCGGTCTTCACCTGCTTCCGGGCCGGCTCCTCAAACTCCTTGTGCAGGGTCTCGAAGTCCTTGCCCGTGGCCTGCAGGTAGGCCTCCAGGGTCAGCCCCTGGTGGGAGAGCGAATGGGCAAACTCATCGATCAGTGTATGGATCCGCCGGTGGGTGAGGACCTCCGGCACCTCCACCTCCGCCTCGGCCGTCACCGCCTCCACCACCTGGTTGCGGAAGTCGGCTTCGGCCTGGCGCTCGGCGACTTCCCGAAGCTTATTCTGGATATCGGCGCGCAACTCCTGCAGCGTCTGGAAGCGGCTGACCGAGGCGGCGAAGGCGTCGTCCAGCGCCGGGAGTTCCTTCCTCTTCACATCCCGGACCTTCACCTTAAAAGACGCAGCCTTGCCCCGCAAGTGTTCGACGGGGTAGTCCTCCGGGAAGGTCACCTGGATCTCCTTCTCCTCCCCGGCCTTCATCCCCACCAGCTGCTCCTCGAAGCCGGGGACGAGCTGGCCGGCGCCGACCTCCAGGGTGACCCCCTCGCCGGAGCCGCCCTCGAACTTCTCCCCGTCGATGTAGCCCTCGAAGTCGATCACGGCGAAGGAGCCCTGCCGGACCTCGCCGCTTTCGTCGGGAACCAGCTGGGCCATCCGCTCCCGGAGCTGGTTGAGTTGCGCCTCCACCTGCTCGTCGGTCACCGCGGTGTCCGGGTAGGCGAGGCCAAAGCCGTCCAGCCGGCCGAGCTTCACTTCGGGCTTGACCTGGACCGTGCCCTTGAAGATGAAGTCCTTGCCCTCTTCCGCCTGCTCCAGTTCGATCTTCGGCTGGTCGATGGGCTGGATCTGACCGACCTCCAGGGCCTCGGCGTAGACCTCGGGCAGGAGGTCCTCCACCGCCTGCTGGATCAGGGCCTCCTTGCCGTAGTAGCGCTCAAAGACAAAGCGAGGCGCCTTCCCCGGGCGGAAACCGGGAATCCGGGCGTTGCGCACCAGCTTCCGGAACGCGGCGTCCACCGCCCGGGAAAAACGCTCAGCTTCCACCTCCACCCGGAACTGCATGACATTCTTTTCTAGCCTGTCCCACGTGGCTTTCACCTATGCTGTTCCCCCTTACCGGCAATCGACGAACTGAAAAGGAAAGCCGAAAAGAAATAGGCAGATGGTCACGGCACGGGCCGCCAGACTTTCCCGCTCCAGCCGGCCCTGCCGATCAATGCCACCAGAACTTTAGTATTGTACCACGCGCGGCAGGCTAGACACAACGCGCGGGACCCCCGGACGCAGCAAAGAGCGATGCAGCGGTCCACTGCATCGCTCATCCGGGGGTCTGGTGCGGGCGAGAGGACTTGAACCTCCACGGGGTTCTCCCCCACCAGATCCTAAGTCTGGCGCGTCTGCCATTCCGCCACGCCCGCAAAGGCAAGGAAGCCGGGACGGGGAATTGCCCCGTCCCGGGTTCCGCGGCCGCACCGGCCGTTCTGGCGGGCCATGTTGGGCTCGAACCAACGACTCCCCGCTTAAAAGGCGGGTGCTCTACCAACTGAGCTAATGGCCCGAAAGATGGCTGGGGCGGCAGGATTCGAACCTACGATCGCGGATCCAAAGTCCGCTGCCTTACCGCTTGGCCACGCCCCAGTATGCCGGATGTCTGGGAGGAGGTTGGCGGGCTGTGAGGGACTCGAACCCCCAACCTGAGACTTAGAAGGTCCCTGCTCTATCCAGTTGAGCTAACAGCCCGTCGGGCATCGGGGCCGGTTGCGGCCAGTGCCGCGGCGCCGGATCGCAGCCACCGGTGCCGCGCGCCACAAATGATACCACAGCCCCCCGACGGGATGCAAGTCGGGGGTCCCAACAGTCCAGCCCGCCTCCGCCGGACCAGTTCCGTCCCGGCGGAGGCGGGCTGGCTCTGTATGGAGCGGGTGATGGGAATCGAACCCACGTCTCCAGCTTGGAAGGCTGGGGCTCTACCATTGAGCTACACCCGCATGTGGCCGGCACAACCGGCCGCCCTGGTCGGGGTGGCCCGATTTGAACGGGCGACCTCAGCGTCCCAAGCGCTGCGCGCTAACCAAGCTGCGCCACACCCCGGTGCTCCCGTGGCGAGATACATTATACCCACCCCGGGGCGAACCTGTCAAAAGGGGGACCTCCCGGCGACCAGCCCGGAGGCGCTTCCAGAGGCTCAGCCCGGTGGGACCTCCAGGTGCTCCGCCCGGACCTGGCCCTCCTCCAGGTGCAGGAGGCCCACGGTCCCGACCCCCGGCCGCCGGGGCCGGCTCGGACTGCCCGGGTTGAAGAGCAGGACCTCCCCTTCCCGGACCGCGACGGGCAGATGGCTGTGGCCGAAGATCGCCACGTGGCAGCCCAGTTCCCGGGCCCGGTACCAGATCCCCATCAGGGTGCGCTTGACATCCTGGCGATGGCCGTGGGTGATCAGGAACCGGACGCCCCCCTGCTCCCAGACCACCTCCGCCGGCTCCCGCCGGGGATAGTCGCAGTTCCCCACCACCCCCAGCCGCCGCTCCGGGGGGACCCCGAAGAGTTCCCCGCAAGGGTCCAGATCATCCAGGAAGTCGCCGGCATGGATGAGGTAATCCACCGGGCCGAGCCGGGCCTTGAGGGGCCGGAGCCCCGCCACGGCGCCGTGGGTGTCGCTGATAACCAGGATCCGCATCGGTCACCCCTCGCTCAGCCATCCCCGCCGGCCAGGAAAGACGGCAGGGCCGCCAGGGCCTGCCGGAGGGCGGCCTGCCGGTGGCTGATCCGGTTCTTCTCCGCCAGGTCCAGTTCGGCCACGGTGCGGCCGTCGGGGAGTTCCATGATCGGGTCGTAGCCGAAGCCCCCGGTCCCCCGGGGGGCCAGGGCGATCCGCCCTTCGAGGGTCCCCCGGAAGAGCCGGTGCCGGCCCGCGGGATCCGCCAGGGCCACGACGCAGACGTACCGGGCGGTCCGCCGCTCCGGCGGCACCCCCTCGAGTTCCCGGAGCAGGGCCCGGTTCCGGTCGGCGTCGGTCCCCGGCACCCACCGGGCCGAGTGCACCCCGTGCCGGCCGCCAAGCGCGTCCACCTCCAGCCCGGAGTCGTCGGCCAGGACCGGCAGCCCAGTGGCCCGGGCGTAGGTGAGGGCC
>QGUP01000536.1 GCA_003242505.1 Bacillota bacterium | reverse complement strand
CGCGGGGATCAGCTTGCCGATGATCACGTTCTCCTTCAGGCCCAGGAGCGGATCCCGCTTGCCCTTGATGGCCGCGTCGGTCAGCACCCGGGTGGTCTCCTGGAAGGAGGCCGCGGAGAGGAAGGAATCCGTGGCCAGGGAGGCCTTGGTGATCCCCAGGAGCACCGGCCGGGCCACCGCGGGGGTGCCGCCGGCCTCGATCACCCGGGCGTTCTCGTCCTCGAAGTCGAAGACGTCGACCAGGCCCCCGGGCAGCAGTTCGGTGTCGCCGGGATCCTCGACCTTCACCTTCCGGAGCATCTGCCGGATGATGATCTCGATGTGCTTGTCGTTGATGTCCACGCCCTGCATGGCGTAGACCTTCTGGACCTCCCGGAGGAGGTACATCTGGACCGCCCGCAGGCCCTTGACCCGCAGCAGGTCGTGGGGGTTGATGGAGCCCTCGGTGATCTCGTCGCCGGCCTGGACCACGTCGCCGTCCTTCACCTTGATCCGGGCGCCGTAGGGGATCGCGTAGGTGACCGAGTCGCCCTCGGGCGAGGTGATGGTCACCTCCCGGCGGCCCTTGTTCTCGGCGATGCTGACGACGCCGTCCAGTTCGGCGATGACCGCCTGGCCCTTGGGCTTGCGGGCCTCGAAGAGCTCCTCCACCCGGGGCAGACCCTGGGTGATGTCGTCCCCGGCGACGCCGCCGGTGTGGAAGGTCCGCATCGTGAGCTGAGTACCGGGCTCGCCGATGGACTGGGCCGCGATGGTGCCCACCGCCTCGCCCACGTCCACCAGCCGGCCGGTGGCCAGGTCCCGGCCGTAGCAGAGCCGGCAGACGCCGTACCGGGTCCGGCAGGTGAGCACGCTGCGGATCGCGACCTCCTTGAGGACCAGGTCCTCCCGACCGCGCTTGCGGGCCTCGTCGTTGAGGAAGTCGATGATCTCCGCGTGCTCCTCGACGATCATCTCGTCCGCGGCGACGATGAACCCGGCCTGGATGTTCTCATGGAGCAGCGGGTACTCGGAGGCGGGGTACCGCTCCAGGATCTGCTCCTTCAGGTCCGGGAAGGCCTCCAGCGCGGGGTGCACCACGTCGTTCAGGGCGCACCGGCCGACGATCCGGTGGGTGACCTTCTCGACGATCTCGTCGCCCTCCCGGATCTCGGCGCAGATGATGCCCGCGGTGGTACCGCAGTCGTCCTCCCGGACGATGACGTCCTGGGCCACGTCCACCAGCCGCCGGGTGAGGTAGCCCGAGTCCGCGGTCCGCAGGGCCGTGTCCGCCAGGCCCTTCCGGGTGCCGTGGGTAGAGGTGAAGTACTCGAGGACGTTCAGGCCCTCCCGGAAGTTGGACTTCACCGGCACCTCGATGATCCGGCCGGAGGGGTCGGCCATCAGGCCGCGCATGCCCGCCAGCTGGGTGATCTGGCTGATGTTGCCCCGGGCACCGGAGGTCATCATCATGTTGACCGGGTTGAACTTGTCCATGGTGGCGACCAGGGCCTTGGTCACCCGCTCCTTGGCCTGCTCCCAGATGGAGATGACCTTCTGGTACCGCTCTTCCTTGGTGATCAGGCCCCGGCGGAACTGCCGGTCCACCATCTGGACCTCCCGGTCCGCCTCGGCCAGGATCTGGTACTTCTCCTTCGGCACCTGGATGTCGTCGATGCCGATGGTGGCGCCGGAGCGGGTGGCGAACTTGAACCCCAGGTCCTTCAGCCGGTCCGCGAGCTCCGCGGTGGCCGCGGTGCCGAGGCGCCGGTAGGCGTCGGCGACGATCTTGCCCATCCACTTCTTCTCGATCACCGCGTCGATGAACCGGAGCTCGTAGGGCAGGACCTCGTTGAAGATCACCCGGCCGACGGTGGTCCGGACCAGGACATAGTCGCCCTTGATCTTGACCTTGTCCGGGTCGCTGGGGTCCACCGGCCACTTGGCCGCCCAGCTC
>QGUP01000101.1 GCA_003242505.1 Bacillota bacterium | reverse complement strand
TCTATTACCTCGGCTCCAGCGTCGCCGGCACCGGCGGCGGGACCCTCTGGCAGCGCCACGGCTGGCCCGGGGTGGTGGGGCTGGTGACGGCCTTCATGGCCGCTGCCCTCCTCCTGGCGGGGCGGCTCGCCCCGCTGGGGCGGACGAGTCCGGCGGCCGCGGCGGGGGAAGAGGCCGCATCCCCGGCCGGGGCGGTAGCGGCACCTCCGAGGGAAGCGGCGCCGGCGCCCGGGGCAGGGGCTGCGGCGGCGCCCGGGGCCGGTGCCGGGGAGTTGCCGGCAGGCGTGCAGCAAGACTGAGAGCAGCAGGACTGAGAAGGGAGCGAGGCGGATGCGCAGCTACGACTACGCCACCCGCAAGGGCGTCCGGGCCCTCACCTGGGAGGAGTTCCACGCCCTCACCCTCACCCTGGCCGAGCGGCTGGAGGCCCTGGGGGTGGAGGCGGTGGTGGGGGTGGCCCGGGCCGGCCTCTTCCCGGCCACCGGGGTGGCCATCGCCCTCCGGCGGGAACTCTACCCCTGCCGGGTCACCCGGCGGGTGAACGACCAGGTGGTCCGCCAGACGCCGGCCTGGGTGGTGCCGGTGGTCGGGGACGTGGCGGGCAAGGTGGTGGCGGTGGTGGACGAGATCGCCGACACCGGCGAGACCCTGGCGACGGTGGCCCGGGCGGTGCGGGAGCAGGGGGCCCGGCAGGTGGTCACCGCGGCCCTGGCGGCCCACACCTGGGCGAGTCCCGCCCCGGATGTGACCGCCCTGGTGACCGACGAACTGGTGATCTTCCCCTGGGACCAGCAGGTGCGGGTGGAGGGCCGCTGGCAGCTCCACCCGGAGATCGAGGAGGCGCTGCGGCTCCAGGAGGGGAAGTAGGAGAAGGTGGAAAAGGTGGCGCCGCCGGGGCGACGGGCCCTGCTGAGCCCGCCCCGCCGGGCCCGCCCCCGGGGGTATCCCCGGGCGGCAGGAGGCGCATCCTCCTCCGGAGAAATGGGGTGGAAAAGACCGGGAGGGACCTGGATGCAGCACGTTGACTCCTACCTGACCCAGCACCGGGAGGCCCACCTGGAGGAGCTGAAGGAGTTCCTCCGGTTTCCCAGCATCAGCGCCCTGAGCGCCCACAAGGAGGACATGGTCCGCACCGCCCAGTGGCTGGCCGCGGCCCTGGAGCGGGCGGGGCTGGAGAACGCCCGGGTCCTGCCCACCCAGGGCCACCCCGCGGTATACGCGGAGTGGCTCCACGAGCCCGGGGCGCCCACGGCCCTGGTCTACGGCCACTACGACGTGCAGCCGGTAGACCCCCTGCACCTGTGGGAGACCCCGCCCTTCGAGCCCAGCATCCGGGACGGGAAGATTTACGCCCGGGGCGCGGTGGACGACAAGGGGCAGGTCTTCGCCCAGGTGAAGGCGGTGGAGGCCCTTCTCCGGACCGAGGGCCGCCTGCCGGTGAACTTGAAGTTCCTCATCGAGGGGGAAGAGGAGGTCGGCAGCCGGCATCTGCCCGAGCTTTTGGAGCAGCACCGGGACCTCCTCCGGGCCGATGTGGTGGTGATCTCCGACACCTCCTTCTTTGCCCCGGACGTCCCGGCGGTGACCGTGGGTCTCCGGGGCCTGGTGGCCCTGGAGCTCACCCTCCGGGGGCCCAGGCGGGACCTCCACTCCGGCGTGTACGGCGGGGCGGTCCAGAACCCCCTCCACGCCCTCGTCCAGCTTCTGGCGAGCCTGCGGTCCCCGGACGGCCGGATCCTGGTGGAGGGCTTCTACGACAAGGTGCGGCCCCTCAGCCCCGAGGAGCGGGAGGCCTGGGCCCGGCTTCCCTTCGACCCGGAGGCCTTCCGGGAGGAGGTGGGCGCGCCGGCCCTCTTCGGCGAGGCCGGATATACCCCCCTGGAGCAGACCTGGGCCCGGCCGACCCTGGAGATCAACGGCCTCTGGGGCGGCTTCACCGGCGAGGGGACCAAGACGGTCCTGCCCGCGGAGGCCCACGCCAAGATCACCTGCCGGCTGGTGCCGGACCAGGACCCGGACGAGATCTACGACCTGGTGGCGGCCCAGCTCCGGAAGAACCTGCCCCCGGGGGTGACCCTGGAGGTGCGGAAGGAGAAGGGGAAGGGCCGGCCGGTGCTCACCCCGGTGGACCATCCCGCGGTCCAAGCGGCCTTCGACGCCCTCCGGGAGACCTACGGCAAGGAGCCGGTGCCCATCCGGAGCGGCGGCTCCATCCCCATCGTGGAGAGCTTTGCCACCATCCTGGGGCTGCCCGCGGTGCTGATGGGCTTCGGGCTGCCCGGGGAGAACGAGCACGCCCCCAACGAGCACTGGGACCTGGCCCAGTTCGACGGCGCCACCCGGACCCTGGCCCGGTACTGGCACAAGCTGGCTGCTGCCCTGGGATCCGGGGCCCGGGGGTGATGACGACGGATACGCCCAGCGCCCGGGGCCTGCCGCCCCGGGCGCTGGGCGCATCTGGCGGCCGCGACGGGTGAGGCCGCCCGGTCAACCCATCGGGTCGCCTTCCCGCCGGCTCTCCCCTGCCGGCACCGCCGGCATGAAGAGGAGGGACAGGCAGTAAAGCCCCGACAGCCCCACCAGGGCGTAGATCAGCCGGCTGATGGGGGACAGGGTGCCGAAGAGGTTGTCCACCAGGTTAAACCCGAAAAAGCCGATCAGTCCCCAGTTGATCGCGCCGATCAGGACCAGGACCAGGGCCAGCCGCTGCATGCCGCTCATCCCCGTCACAGGGATCACCCTCTTCGCATGGCGCTTTCAGACAGACTCCCAACGGTTACTGTGCACTCCGGTGACGGGAATCATGCACGGCGCCAGCGGCGTAGGGCCGCAGCAGCGGCGATGGGCACCGGGCCAGCGGGGCCGCACCCCGGCAGCGGCGCAGCGCCACGGCGGCCGCGCAGGGGTCAGCACCAGCCCCCGGGCGCCGGTCCCATGGGAGCCTGGTCCCCCGGGGCCCGGTGCTGGGTCGCAGCCGGGGCGGTAAACCAGGCCGGGTCCGGATTCGGGGCTGCGGCGGGGGACGTGGTGCTGAAATCCCCGGTGGTCTCCCCGGCGTTCCCCCCGGCCCGGTAGGCCGCCTGAAGGGCGGCGTGTGACCAGGACTCCCCGGTGCGGGCCTTCCGGAGCACCCGGGCGGTGGGGGACGGCGTCCTCTCCTCGGCCATGGTGCCACCTCCTGGAGTGGTTCCCGTTGCCGTCGGGTGCGACGGCTGTGCGGTGATAGTATGCCCCGATCGGCGAGGGTGAGGAACCGGCCTCAGAGGGTGAGAAACCGCTCCAGCTGCCGGGTGTGGTACCGCTCGTGCCAGATGGCCCGGCGCAGCACCTTCCGGGCGGTCCAGACCTCGCCGTGGGGGTCGTGCCGGGCGACCCGGCGGCAGTCCTCCTCGGTGAGCCGGCTGAGCCGTTCCAGGAGGTGCTCCCGCACCCGCTGCAGCCGCTCCAGGGGCGGCCGGTGCCGGTGAATCGACCGCTCCCAGATCCCCCGCAGGTCCGCGGTCTCCGGCTCCAGGCGGACCAGGTAGAAGACCTCCGCGTCGGCGATGTGGTGGAGGATCTCCATCGGCGTCCGCCGGCCGGCCTGCACCTGGCTCCGGAGGATCCCGTCGGGGAGGGAGCGGGCCAGGTCCCACAGGTCCTCCCGGCTGTGGCGGAGGTACCGGAGGTACCACTCCAGGTCCGGCCGGGTCAGGGGCTCGAGTTCCGGGCCGAAGATCGCCTCCGTGTCCCCCTCGTGGACCGGCACGTCCAGGACCACCTGCTCCGGTGCCTCGATCTCTACAGGCCCCTCGGGCACCGGCTCCCCCATCCGCCGGAGCCACTCCCGCTCTTCCCGGACGAACCGGGGCGCCAGGGCGAGGGCCGCGGCGGAGGTGGGGGCCTTGAACCCGGCCCCCGGGTACCGGAGGCAGTGGCACAGGGCGTAGGCGTGGAGCCCTACCTCGAGGTAGACCGGAACTCGTTCCATGGGCAGTTCGGCTCCTTTCCTCGCGGTCTCAGCCTGGGACGGTCGCAGCCTACGGGCGCCAGGGGCAGCCTGCCGCCGCCAGGGGCGGGCCTGCGCCGCCCCAGGTCTGGGGGGCCGGCCGCGGATTCGGTCGGATCGGGCGGTACTCTTTCGCTAATTGCGACCTCCGCTCCTCCCCAACCCTGGCCCCCGAATCCAGCGGACACCCAAGGGGAAGGGGCCGTCCTCCCCGGCTGGGAGGACGGCCCCTCAACGCATCGGCGAACCGGAATTCCTGGCCTAGCTCTCCCCCTTCTCGTAGGGGATGCCGACGCTGGCCGGCGGGGTGGCCCGGCCCACCACCCCGGCCAGGGCGAGCATGGTCAGGATGTAGGGCGCCATCAGCAGGAACTGGGCCGGGATCTGGATTCCCAGGGCCTGCATGAAGGTCTGGCTGGCCGTGGCGGCGCCGAAGAGCAGGGCCGCGAGGCACGCGCCCACCGGCGTCCACTTGCCGAAGATGAGGGCCGCCAAGGCGATGAAGCCCCGGCCGTTGGTCATCCCCTCCTCGAAGGCGGAGAGGAGGCCCACCGACAGTCCCGCGCCGGCCAGGCCGGCGAAGACGCCGGACATGAGGACACCGAAGTACCGCATCCGCTCCACGGAAATGCCGGCGGTGTCCGCCGCCTTCGGGTGCTCCCCCACCGCCCGGAGCCGCAGCCCCATGGGGGTGTAGTAGACGAACCAGTGGCAGAGGGCCACCAGCAGGAAGGCCAGGGGGACAAAGGGCGAGATACGGAAGGGCCAGGTCAGGTCCGGGATCCGCTGGATGGGCGGGGAGCCGCCTTCGGCCCACAGCCCCCGGGCGAGCATGGTGGTGACGCCCGAGGCGAGGATGTTGATGGCGGTGCCGGAGACCACCTGGTTCGCCTTGTAGCGGATGCTGACCACGGCGTGGATCGAGGCCAGGGCTGCGCCGCCGACCATGGCCGCCAGCACCCCGAGGTAGGGGCTGCCCGTGAGATAGGCCACCGCGACAGCGGTAAAGGACCCCAGGAGCATGATCCCTTCCAGGGCGATGTTGACCACGCCGGAGAGTTCGCTGAACATGCCGCCCAGGGCGGCGATAATAAGGGGCATCGCGTACCGGAGGGTCGATTCGATGATGATCATCGGGCCGCCACCTCCCGCCGCCGGCTCAAGAGGGAGCGGATGATCTGGTCCGCCGCCACCAGGAGGATGACGGTGGCCTGAACCACCCAGATGGTCGCCTTGGGCACCTGGGCCATGGCCTGCATGGTCGGGGCGGCCCGGTCCAGGATGCCGAAGAGCAGGGCGGCCAGCACCACCCCGGCGGGGTGGTTCCGGCCCAGGAGGGCCACGGCGATGCCGTCAAAGCCGTAGCCAACAAAGCCGCCCACCGGGTCGTAGAAGGCCCGCTGGACCCCCAGGACCTGGACGGTGCCGGCCAGGCCCGCCAGAGCGCCGGAGATCAGCATCGCCAGGGCCAGGTTCCGGGGCACGTCGATCCCCGCGTACTCCGCGGCCCGGGGGTTGTGGCCCACCGCCCGGATCTCGTAGCCCCAGCGGGTATGCCAGAGGAAGAGGTAGACCAGCACCGCCGCGGCCAGGGCGAGGAAGAGGCCGGTGTGGAGCCGGGAGGGCGGCAGGATCTGCGCCAGCCGGGCCGTGGGCAGGATCTCCGGGGTGACCGGCAGGGCCCCGGGGGCCTTGAGGTAGTACGCAATGAGGTAGTTGGCGAGGTAGAGCGCGATGTAGTTCATCATGATGGTATTGACCACTTCGTGGACGCCCCGGTAGGCCTTCAGGAGGCCCGGGATCGCTCCCCAGAGGCCGCCGGCCAGGGCGCCGGCCAAGAGTGCCACGGTGACGTGGAGCCACCCGGGCAGGCCGGTGATGGCGTAGCCCGCCACCGCGGCCGCCAGCTGGGCTACGATGTACTGCCCCTCGCCGCCGATGTTGAAGAGCCCGGCCCGGAAGGCAAAGGCGACGCTGAGGCCGGTGAAGATCAGGGGGGTGACGGAGACCAGGGCCTCACCGATGGCCCGGCGGGAGCCGAAGTTGGCGACCCACAGGGCCTGGGCGGCCCTTGCCGGGTCCCGGCCGGTGATGGCAATGAAGGCCAGGCCGATGAGGAGCGCCACCACCACCGCGATGACGGGAACCAGGGCTTCGATGAGCAGTGCCCGCAGCCGGCTCCGCCCCTGGGGCCCCCCCTGGTCCGGGGACCGGCCCGGGTCCCGGGTCTCGACCGTGCCCGTCATCGGGCCACACCCCCTTCCGCACGGCTGCGGCTGCCGCCGGCCATCAGCAGCCCCAGGGTCTCTTCCGTGGCCTCTTCCGCCGGCATCTCCGCGACGATCCGGCCCTCGTACATGACGGCGATGCGGTCCGAGAGGGCGAGGATCTCGTCCAGTTCCAGGCTCACCAGGAGCACCGCCCGGCCCCGGTCCCGCTCGGCCACCAGCCGCCGGTGGATCGCCTCGATCGCGCCGACGTCCACCCCCCGGGTGGGCTGGGCGGCGATGAGCACCACCGGCTCCTTGTCGATCTCCCGGGCGACGATCAGCTTCTGCTGGTTGCCCCCGGAAAGGGCGCCGGCCCGGGTGCCGGGGAGAGGCGGCCGGATGTCAAAGTCCCGGATCAGCCGCTGGGCGTGGGCGGTCACCTGCTGCCAGGCCATCGCCCCCAGCCGGCAGTAGGGGGAGCGGTAGTGGCGCCCCAGGATCGCGTTCTCCGCCACGGTGAAGTCCAGGACCAGCCCCCGCTTCTGCCGGTCCTCGGGGATGTGGGCGAGGCCCAGTTCGAAGCGCTTGCGGACCGGCAGCCGGGTGATATCCTGGCCCCGGAGCCGGATCCGGCCCGCCGTGGGCCGGCGGAGGCCCGTCAGGCACTCGACCAGTTCCGTCTGCCCGTTGCCGTCCACGCCGGCGATGCCCAGGATCTCCCCGGCCCGGAGGGTGAGGCTGACCCCCTTGAGGGCCGGCAGTCCCCGGGGTCCCAGGCACTCCAGCCCTTCGACCTCCAGCACCGGCTCCCCGGGCTTGGCGGGGCCCTTCTCCACCTGGAGGCTGACCGCCCGGCCCACCATCAGGGCGGCCAGTTCCGCCTCGGT
>QGUP01000100.1 GCA_003242505.1 Bacillota bacterium | reverse complement strand
GGGCCGCACGGTGGAAGAGATCCGGGAGGCTCTGGCGGCGGGGATCACGGACCTCGGGGAGAACCGGGTCCAGGAGGTGATGCAGAAGTACCCCGCCATCGGCAAGGCCGCTACGTGGCACATGATCGGGACCCTGCAGACCAACAAGGTCAAGCAAGCGCTCCAGTTTGCCGATCTCATCCACTCCCTGGACCGACTCTCCCTGGCCCACGAACTGGAGAAGCAGGCCAGCCGGCTGGGGCGCCGGGTGCCGGTGCTGGTGCAGGTGAACGTCTCCGGCGAGGCCACCAAGCACGGCATTCCGCCGGACGAGCTCTTCCGGTTCCTCGAGGCGATTGCCCCTCTGGAGCACCTGGAGGTCCAGGGGCTGATGACCATCGCACCCATCGCCACGGATCCGGAAACGGTTCGGCCGGTCTTCGCCGCCCTGAGGGAACTGGCGGAGAAGGTGCGGGCCCAGGGGTTTCCCCGGGTGGAGATGCGCTGGCTCTCCATGGGGATGTCCGGGGACTTTATCGCAGCGATCCGGGAAGGGGCCAACATGGTTCGGATCGGCACCGCGATCTTTGGGCCCCGCCCTGCCAAGGAGTCGGGCTAGGGGGCGCAGCACAGGGGTGACGAGAGCGATGTCACGGGGGAAGGGGATGAGCAGCGTGGCCCAGGGCGCCTGGGATAAGATGTTGCGGTTTCTTGGCTTCGGCCCCGACGAGGAGGAGTACGAGGAGTGCGGGACCGAGGAGATGGGCGTGGGCGAGCCGTTCCCGCTCGGCCGTGAGGCCCCCCGCCGGGGTCTCCGGCCCCTGCGGAACGAGCGGACCGCCAGCCCCCTGCCGGCCGGCCCGGCCAATGTGGTCCCCCTCCACAGCGCCGGCACCCCCCGGCAGCCCTTCAAGGTCCTGCTGGTCGAGCCCCGGTCCTTTGACGACGTCCAGCCCATCGTCGATCAGCTGAAGGCCCGGCGGCCGATCATCCTCAACCTGGAAGGGCTGGACCGGGAGGTGGCCCACCGGATCCTGAACTTCCTCCACGGCGCCATCTACGCCCTGGGCGGCGAGACCCAGAAGATCGCCTCCGGCATCTTCTTCTTCGCCCCGCCAGGGGTGGACCTGGCCAGCTTCCACCGGGGGCTGGATGCCGCCAGCGGCAGCGCCTACGACCCCACCAGCCTAAAGAGCCTCCTGGCCAGTGCGACCCGGCTTCCCCTCTCCGGGGAGAGCGGCGACCGGGCCGGCCGGTGGGACCTGTCCTCTGCCAACCGGCAGGGAGCCAATAGCCCGGGACGCAGCCAGGAGCCTGGCTGGGCACAGCCGGACTGGCGCCGGTGAAGACCTGCCCCGGCCCGACGGCCGGGGCCCTGGGGGAGGAACGACCCGGTGAGCCTCAAGGAGACCCTGATCCAGGCGCTGCTTATCTTCGGCCGGAGCATGGACCTGTTGATCCTCGTGCGGGTGCTGATGTCCTGGTTCCGTCCCCAGGTCTGGAGCCGGGAGACCCAGTGGTTCTTCCGGGTCGAGGAGGTTGTGGTGCGGCTGACGGAGCCGGTGCTGGCCCCGATCCGGCGGATCCTGCCTACCGGGGGCATCGGCCTGGACTTCTCGCCCATCGTCGCCGCCGTCCTCCTGGAGATTGTCATCCAGACCGCCGTCACCCTGGTGGCTGCGCTGCCGGTGCCCTGAGGCTCCGGGCCCGCCCATGCCCTGGGGGCGCAGCCCTGCCGTAGGGGAGATTGCGAGGGGGGAGTCGCGGTGCCCCTGACGCCCATCGACATCCACAACAAGCAGTTCCGCCGGGCGTTTTTCGGGTACAGCCGGGCCGACGTCGATGAGTTTCTCAACGAGATCATCGACGAGTTTGAGCGGCTGATCCGGGAGAACCACCTGCTCCGGGAGCAGCTGGAGCTGGGGGAGCAGCGGCTGGCGGAGTACCGGAACCTGGAGGAGACCCTGCAGCGGGCGCTGGTGGCTGCCCAGGAGAGCGCCGACCAGATCAAGGCCAACGCCAGGCGGGAGGCGGAACTGATCCTGCAGGAGGCCCGGCTCCAGGCGGAACGGCTGATCGAGGCCGGCAAGGCCCGGGCCCAGCGGCTGCTGGCGGAGCACGAGGAACTGCACCGGCGGACGGAGCAGTTCCGGGCCCAGCTCCGGTCCCTGCTCCTGACCCAGCTGGAACTTCTGGAGCGGCTTCTGCCCGTCAGCGGGATGGACCAGGCCGCGCCGACCCGGGAGGGGGCCGGCCGGGCCGGGCAGGAGGGTCCCGGACGGCCGGGCCAGGAGGTCTCCGGACGGCCGAGCCAGGACGTCCCCGTTCCCTACGTCCAGGAGGGGGGCGGCCGGGCCGAGGAGTTTCCCTCACCTTGACAGTCCCGAGGTAGGGGGATAGAATTACTGACAAACACGCCACGATTTGGCCACAGGCGATGAGAAGGCGAGTACCGGGGCAGGTCCCTGCTCCAGCGAGCCGGCGGTGGTGGGAGGCCGGTGCCGGGCGCCCCGGGAAGATCCCCTTCGAGCCGCTGTCCGAACGCCCCGGCCGGCAGGTGGGCCGGTCGGCGGGCCAGTAGGCGCAGCCGGTCACTCCCTCCGTTACCGGGGAGCGGGTATCGCCGGACCCCGGCCCATGGGTCGGGTCGCGGCCGTACCCGGCAGAGGGCCCCAGGAGCCGGATGCGGTAAGCGGCAGCAGCCGGTCCGGGGCCGAAGAAGGGTGGTACCGCGAGGCTGCGCGCCCTCGCCCCTTTGTGGGGCGGGGGCCTTTTGGTTGAGGAGGAGGGGAAGGATGGACTACAAGGAGACCCTCAACATGCCCCGCACGGACTTCGAGATGCGGGCAAACCTCCCCACCAAGGAACCCCAGATCCTGAAGTGGTGGGACGAGATCGACATCTACCGGCGGGTGCAGGAGGCGACCCGGGGCCGGCCCAAGTTCATCCTCCACGACGGGCCGCCCTACGCCAACGGGGAGATCCACCTGGGCACCGCGATGAACAAGATCCTGAAGGACATGATCGTCAAGGTCGCGTCCATGTCCGGCTACGACGCGCCCTACGTGCCCGGGTGGGACACCCACGGCCTGCCCATCGAACTCCGGGCCCTGAAGGAGATGGGGATCACCGACCGGCGGGCCATCTCCCCCATCGAGCTCCGCCGCCGGTGCCGGGAGACCGCGCTCAAGTACAAGGAGATCCAGAAGGAGCAGTTCAAGCGCCTCGGCGTCCGGGGCGACTGGGAGCGCCCGTACCTCACCCTCGACCCGGAGTACGAGGCCAAGCAGGTCGAGGTCTTCGCCGAGATGGCCCTCAAGGGGCACATCTACAAGGGCCTGAAGCCCGTCTACTGGTGCCCGGACTGCGAGACGGCCCTGGCGGAGGCGGAGGTGGAGTACCGGCCCAAGCGCTCCGACTCCATCTACGTCCGGTTCCCGGTCCGGGACGGCAAGGGCAAGCTCCCCGAGGACGCCTACGTGGCGATCTGGACCACCACCCCCTGGACCCTGCCCGGCAACCTGGCGGTGGCCCTCCACCCCGAGGCGGACTACGGCCTCTACCCCACCCCGAAGGGGGACCTGCTCCTGGCCCGGGACCTGGCGGAGAAGGCCCTGGCGGCCATGGACCTGGGCGCCCCGGCGGAGCCCAAGGCCGTCTGGAAGGGGAAGGACCTGGAAGGGGTGGTGCTCCGGCATCCCTTCCTGGACCGGGACTCCCTGGTGATCCTCGGCGAGCACGTCACCACCGAGGAGGGCACCGGCTGCGTCCACACCGCCCCGGGCCACGGCACCGAGGACTTTGAGGTCTGCCGGCGGTACGGCATCGCGCCCCTCAACCCGGTGGACGACCGGGGGTACTTCACCGAACTGGGCGGCAAGTTCGCCGGCCTGTTCTACGCCGACGCGAACAAGGCGATCATCGCCGAACTGGAGGCGGTGGGCCACCTCCTGAAGGCCGGCACCATCGAGCACTCCTACGCCCACTGCTGGCGGTGCAAGAACCCGGTGATCTACCGGGCCACGGTCCAGTGGTTCGCCTCGGTGGCGGGGTTCCGGGAGGCGGCCCTCCAGGCCATCGACCAGGTCCGGTGGGTGCCCGAGTGGGGCGTGGAGCGGATCCGGAACATGGTCGCGGAGCGCTCCGACTGGTGCATCTCCCGGCAGCGGGCCTGGGGCGTGCCGATCCCCATCTTCACCTGTACGAGGTGCCAGGAGCCCCTGATGACCCGGGAGGCCTTCCAGGCGGTGGCGGACCTCTTCCGCCGGGAGGGCTCCGACGCCTGGTGGCTCCGGGAGGCCCACGAGATCCTGCCGCCGGGGACCGCCTGCCCGAAGTGCGGCGGCACCGAGTTTGTCAAGGAAAAGGACATCATGGACGTCTGGTTCGACTCCGGCTCGTCCCATGCGGCGGTGCTGGAGGAGCGGGAGGAGCTGAAGTGGCCGGCGACCCTGTACCTCGAGGGGTCGGACCAGCACCGGGGCTGGTTCCAGTCCTCCCTCCTGACCGCGGTGGTCTGGCGGGGCCGGGCGCCCTATGAGATCTGCCTCACCCACGGCTTCATCGTCGACGAAGAGGGCCGGAAGATGTCGAAGAGCCTGGGGAACGTCATCGTCCCCCAGGAGGTGGTGAGCCAGTACGGCGCCGACGTCCTCCGGCTCTGGGTGGCGGCCTCGGACTACCGGAGCGACCTGGCGGTCTCCCCCAACATCCTGAAGCAGGTGGCGGAGGTCTACCGGAAGATCCGGAACACCGTCCGGTTCCTCCTGGGCAACCTCTACGACTTCAACCCCGAGACGGACATGGTGGGGAAGGAGGACCTCCTGCCCATCGACCGGTGGGCGATGCACCGGCTGCAGGAGGTGATCCGCCGCTGCCGGGAGGCGTACCGGGAGTTTGAGTTCCACCTGGTCTACCACGAGCTCAACCGGTACGTCACCGTCGACCTCTCCGCCCTCTACCTGGACATCCTCAAGGACCGGCTCTACTGCGGCCTGCCCCAGGGCCGGGAGCGTCGGGCGGCCCAGACGGTGCTCTACCGGATCCTGGACGCCCTGGTGCGGCTCCTGACGCCGATCCTCGCCTTTACCACCGAGGAGATCTGGCGGCACATGCCCAGGCCCAAGGACGCGCCCATCAGCCCCCAGCTCCTGCAGCTGCCCGAGGTGGATCCGGAGTACGTGGACGAGGAGTTGGGCCGGGAGTGGGAGCGGCTCCTGGAGGTTCGGGAGGCGGTCTACAAGGCCATCGAGCAGGCCCGGAGCCAGAAGGCCCTGGGCAAGAGCCTGGAGGCGGCGGTCCACCTCTACGCCACCGGCGACGAGCTGCCGCAGCTCCTCGAGAAGTACCTGGCCGACCTGCCGGAGTTCCTGGTGGTCTCCCAGGTCCGGCTCGACGCCGGCGGCCAGGAGGCGCCCGGCGGGGCCTTCTTCGCCGAGGGGCCGTCGGGGCTGAAGGTGGCCGTCACCCGGGCCGAGGGGACCCAGTGCCAGCGGTGCTGGTACTTCCGGCCCACGGGGCTGGTGGCGGAGCACCCGGACCTCTGCGAGCGGTGCACCCAGGTGGTGCTGGCCCGGGGCGCCGAGGTGCGGGGCGACTGACGCCTTCCCGACCCGGCCCTCAGGCCCGTTCCCGGCCGGCCTCTGAGGCCGGAGGCCCACCGGGCCCTGAGGCCGGCTCGGCTCCTGCGGGGACACGGGAGGCGCCGGCGGTCGGCCGCCGGCGCCTCCCGTGCCGGGGGTCCGGTGGGGGCTGCGGGGGCAGTCGAAAGAGAGCGCATAACTGAATACTCCGAACACGCGGCTCCCAGTCGTCGAATTTGCTAATCTAATGGAGGAGATTCGACGGAGGAAGAAGGACGGAACCTTGGGAGAATTGCGTCGTGGCACACCGGCATTCCGGCGGGTAAGCCTCGCCCTCTTCGCCGGGGGCTTTGCCACCTTTGCCGGCCTGTACGTCACCCAGCCCCTCCTGCCCCTCTTCTCCCAGGAATTCGGGGTCTCCCCGGCGGTCGCCAGCCTTTCCCTCTCCGCCGCCACCGGCACCCTGGCCGTGGCCCTGCTGGTGGCGGGGTCCCTGTCCGAAGCCCTGGGGCGGAAGCCGGTCATGGCCGGGGCCCTTTTCCTTTCCAGCCTCCTGGGTCTGGCCGCGGCCTTTGCCCCGGACTTCCGGGTCCTCCTGGCCGTGCGGGTGCTCCAGGGGCTCGCCCTGGCCGGCCTGCCGGCCACCGCGATGGCCTACCTGGGGGAGGAGGTCCACCCCGCCGACCTGGGGGCGGCGATGGGGCTCTACATCAGCGGCACCTCCACCGGGGGGATGGCCGGCCGGCTCATGACCGGCGGCCTGGCCGAAGCCTTCTCCTGGCGGGGAGCCGTCGGCGCGGTGGCGGCGGTGAACCTCGGCCTCAGCCTCCTCTTCTGGCGGCTCTTGCCGCCCTCGGCCCACTTCCGCCCCCGGCCCCTCCAGGCGGGGGAACTGGTGCGCTCCCTGGCCCTGCACCTCCGGGACCCCGGGCTCCGGGCCCTCTACGGCCTGGGGTTCCTGCTGATGGGGAGCTTTGTCACCCTCTACAACTACATGGTCTACGAACTGGTGGCTCCGCCCTACGGCCTCAGCCAGGGACAGGTGGGCAGCATCTTCCTCTTCTACCTGGTCGGGGCCTTCGGTTCCGCCTGGATGGGGCGCCTTGGGGACCGGATCGGCCGGCCCCGGGTGCTCCTGGTGGGCATCTCCCTTCTGCTCCTGGGGGCCTGGGTCACCCTCGCCCGGGACCTGACGGTGAAGCTCGCGGGGCTCGGGCTCCTGACCTTTGGCTACTTCGGCGCCCACGCCACCGCCAGCGGCTGGGTGGGGGAAAGGGCCCGGGCGTACCGGGCCCAGGCCTCGGCCCTCTACCTGTTCTTCTATTACCTCGGCTCCAGCGTCGCCGGCACCGGCGGCGGGACCCTCTGGCAGCGCCACGGCTGGCCCGGGGTGGTGGGGCTGGTGACGGCCTTCATGGCCGCTGCCCTCCTCCTGGCGGGGCGGCCCCCCCCCCCCGGGGGGGCGCGCCCGGCGGCCGCGGCGGGGGGAGAGGGCCGCCCCCCCGGCCGGGGGGGGGGCGGCCCCCCGCGGGGCAGCGCGGCGGGGGC
>QGUP01000535.1 GCA_003242505.1 Bacillota bacterium | reverse complement strand
GCCTCCGCCCGGGTGAAGGGCTACCGGCCCGCTCTGGACAGCCGGATCAACCTCCACGACGTCTCCCTGGAGGGCGGCGACACCCTGGTGGTGGGGCTGCTGACCAACGCCCTGCAGAGCCTCGACCCGGCCAACCACCGGGACCGGGAGACCGAGACGGTCATCCGGAACATGTACGACGGGCTGGTCACCCGCACCCCCGACGGCAAGGTGGTCCCGGAGTTGGCGGAGTCCTGGCACACCGAGGACAACAAGGTCTGGACCTTCACCCTCCGGCAGGGGGTCCGGTTCCACGACGGCAGCCTCATGACCGCGGACGACGTGGTCTTCACCTTTGAGCGGACCCTCAGCCCCACGGGCATCGACGGTCAGCCCTCGCCCCGGGCGGGGCTCCTCGGGCCCCTGGAGAAGGTGGAAAAGGTCGACGAGCGCACCGTCCGGTTCACCCTCTCCCAGCCCTTCCCCGAGTTCCTTCAGCTCCTCCCCCACCACCAGATCGTCTCCAAGGCCTACGTGGAGAAGGTAGGTTCCGCCGGCCTCAGCGAGCGGCCCAACGGCACCGGCCCCTTCAAGTTCGTCTCCGGCCGGCTGGACGGCGAGGTAATCCTGGAGCGGTTCGACGACTACTACGGCGGCGCGCCGGACCTGCCCCCCGTGGGCCCGCCCCCGCTCCGGCGGGTGGTCTTCCGGATGATGCCGGACCCCGCCTCCCGGGTGAACGCCCTCAAGGCCGGAGACGTGCACATCATCCAGGCAGTGCCGGTAGACGCCATTCCAGAACTGGAGCGGGACCCGGACATCCAGGTCCTCACCGCGGAGGGCACCCGGCTGTACATGATCGAACTGAACAACAAGGTCTTTACCGACCGCCGGGTCCGGCAGGCCCTCAACTACGCCATCAACTGGGACGCCATCCTCAGCGCGGTTTACGGCGGCACTGCCCAGCGGGTCCCGACCGCAATGCTGCCCTCGGGGTTCGGGTACAACCCCGACGTCCAGCCCTACCCCTACGACCCGGACAAGGCCCGGGAACTGCTCCGGGAAGCCGGCTACCAGGTGCGGTAGCCCCCGCGCACCAGGTGCGGTAGCCGCCCCGTACCAGGTGCGGGAGCCGCCGACTACAAGGCGCGGCAATCCCGGCGGACAGGTCGCCGCGAACCGAAGGGAGGGCAGTGCTTGCGCACCGCGGTGCGGATCCTGCAGCGGGTGCTGGGAGCAGTCCCCCTGCTCCTGGCCCTGGTCATCGCCACGTTCATCTTCGTCCGGATGATCCCCGGCGACCCGGTGGACATCATGCTCGGCCAGGGAGGCAACGTCTCAGCGGCGGAGGTTGCGGCCCTCCGCCAGAGCCTCGGCCTGGACGAGCCCCTGCAGGTCCAGCTCGCCCGGTTCCTCCGGGGTCTCCTGCAGGGCGACCTGGGCCATTCCTTCTGGCAACGCCAGCCGGTGGCCCGGCTCCTGGTCACCACCCTCCCGGCCACGGTGGAACTGGCCCTGGCCGCCCTCTTCTTCGCCCTGGCCATCGGGATACCGGTGGGGATCCTCTCCGCGGTGCGCCCCGGGTCCCTCCTGGACCGGCTGGCCATGACCACCTCCTTCCTGGGCATCTCCATGCCCGCGTTCTGGGCGGGCCTGATGCTGATGTTCCTCTTCGGCGTCAAACTCCGGTGGCTGCCCACCGTCGGCCGACTGGACCCGGCCCTGGACCTCCAGCCGGTCACCGGGTTTCTGGTGCTGGACAGCCTCCTCACCGGCAACTGGCCGGCCCTCCGGAGCGCCCTCGCCCACCTGGTGCTGCCGGGGCTCACCCTGGGGCTGGAGTTGATGGCCATCGTCGCCCGGGTGATGCGCTCCAGCATGCTCGAGGCCCTCCAGCAGGATTACATCCGCTTCGCCCGGGCCAAGGGCGGCCCTTTAAAAAAATCGACCACTACAGACAAAAAAGAG
>QGUP01000099.1 GCA_003242505.1 Bacillota bacterium | reverse complement strand
GGACCGGCCGGCCGGGATGTAACGGCGTCTGGCGGGGGCAGGTCATGCTGTTCCAGGCCAGCCCGCCCCTCCACCCCGGCCAGGTCAGCGCCCCCGGAACCGGCCAGGGCCCGGGCCCCAGAACGGAGACCCAGGAGGGCGGCAGTGCTCTCGATCAGGGGCCGAACCTCGGTGGCCCCCAGGAGGTTCAGCACCACCAGCAGCCGCCCCTGAGCCAGGGCCGCGGCCGGCTCCCAGGGGGAGGTCTGCGGCGGGGCGAGGGGCTCGTGCCACTCGCCGCCCCACCCGCCGGCGCCCGGCGGGCCGTTCCTCCAGCCGGGGTCCGCCGGACCGGCCACCACCCGGAGCCCGGGGCACTGCCGCCCCAGCCGCCCCAGGATCGCCGGCGTCTCGTCCGCCGACCCGCAATCCACCACCAGCAGGTCCACCTGCTCCGCCACCTGCTGGCCCCGGAGGCAGTAGCCCAGGAGGCGCACCACCCCTTCCACCTGGGGCGCCTGGTTCCGCACCAGCAGTACCAGGCTCAGGATCGGCACCTTCCGCCGGCGGCCAGGGGTCCGGTGCCTTCCCGCGCCCCACCAGCCAGCCAGCAGCAGCGCCCCGGCCACCAGGGCCATCGCGACCCACCCAGGAGCGGCCAAGACCCAGTCCGGCACGGCCCGCCCTCCTCCCGGCTGCGGTTCACCCCACCATATGCAGCCGGGGCAGGCCAGGGCCCTGGACGCGGGCGCCCTCGGCCGCCCGGCGGGGCTTCCGGTGGTCCAGCGCCGCATCTGGCAGCAAGAAGGGCCCTGGCCGCAGCCAGAGCCCCCTTGCAGCCAGAGCCCTCTTGGAGTTGCCTTACGCCCCGTACAGCCCCGCCTGCCGGCGCAGCTCCTCCGCCCGGTCGGTCCGCTCCCAGGGCAGGTCCAGGTCGGTCCGGCCGAAGTGGCCGTAGGCCGCCACCTGCCGGTAGATCGGCCGGCGCAGGTCCAGGTCCCGGATGATCGCCGCCGGCCGCAGGTCAAAGTTCTTCTTCACCAGTTCCTCGATCTGCCGGTCGGGGATCACCCCGGTGCCGAAGGTGTCCACCATGATGGAGACGGGCCGGGCGACGCCGATGGCGTAGGCCACCTCGATCTCGCATTTCCGGGCAAGCCCCGCTGCGACGATGTTCTTCGCCACCCACCGGGCCGCGTAGGCCGCGGACCGGTCGACCTTGGTCGGGTCCTTCCCGGAGAAGGCGCCGCCGCCGTGCCGGGCGTAGCCGCCGTAGGTGTCGACCATGATCTTCCGGCCCGTGAGCCCCGTGTCCGCATGGGGGCCGCCCAGGACAAACCGGCCCGTCGGGTTGATGAAGTACCGGGTCCGGTCGTCCAGGAGATTCCGGGGCACCACCGGCAGGATGACGTGCTCGATCACGTCCTTGCGGATCTGCTCCTGGGTGGCGTCCGGGTCGTGCTGGGTGGAGATGACGATGGTGTCCACCCGCACCGGCCGGCCGTCCTCGTACTCGATGGTCACCTGGGTCTTGCCGTCCGGCCGCAGATACGGCAGCGCCCCGTTCTTCCGGACCGTCGCCAGCCGCCGGGCCAGCCGGTGGGCCAGGGAGATGGGCAGGGGCATCAGTTCCGGCGTCTCGTCGCAGGCAAAGCCGAACATCATGCCCTGGTCGCCGGCGCCGATGGACTCGATCTCCGCATCGGCTTCTTCGCCGGTCTTGGCCTCCAGGGACTTGTTGACGCCGATGGCGATGTCCGGGGACTGCTCGTCGATGGCGGTGACCACACCGCAGGTGGAGCCGTCAAAACCGAACTTGGCCCGGGTGTAACCGATATCGAGGATGGTCTCCCGGGCCACCTTGGCGATGTCCACGTAGGCCTCGGTGGTGATCTCTCCGGCCACCACCACCAGCCCCGTGGTCAGCAGCGTCTCACAAGCGACCCGGGCCTTGGGGTCCTGGGCCAGGATGGCGTCCAGGATGGCATCGGAAATCTGGTCGGCCATCTTGTCCGGATGGCCCTCGGTGACCGACTCCGACGTGAAGAAGTACCGGCCCTTCTTTTCGGTCATCTCCGCCTTCGCCTCCGTTTGCCGACAGGTGTGTGGAGCCCGAGCCGCGCAGAGCGTAGAAAAGACCTCTTCGGAGCCGAAGAGGTCCCTGTGCGCACTCTTCGCTCCTCTTATCGCCCGGGCAGGTTGTGAACCCGCTCGCTGGCATTGGCACCGCACCCGCCGCCCTCCCGGCGGGCCGGTTGCCGAGACTTCATCGGGCCAGTCCCTCCGTCTCTCTTGATAAGAGGCCCCTATCTTTATTTGTACCCGGTTGATTCTATCACAGCGCCCCCGAGATGTAAAGCGCCCCCAGAATGGAAGGGCCGGTGCTCCACCACCACCGGCTCTCGGTCACCAGACGACCCGGCGGCGGCCCGCTCCCGCCGGTCACCGCACCTTGCCCGGATCGGCAAAGGCAAAGACCAGTTCGCATTCGCAGGCCAGCTCGTCGCCCACGTAAGCCCGGCCGGCGCCTCGGCCCACGGGCCCCCGGAGCCGGAGGATCTCCACCTCCAGCCGCAGGGTCTCCCCCGGCCGGACCGGCCGCTTGAACCGCACTCCCTCCAGCCCGGCGAAGAGGGGAACCTTGCCCTGGTACTCAGGCATCAGCATCAGCGCCACCGCGCCGGTCTGGGCCAGGGCCTCGATCTGAAGCACCCCGGGCATGATGGGGTTCCCCGGGTAGTGGCCCGGCACCCAGAACTCGTCTGGGGTGACGTGCTTCAGCCCCACCGCCCGGCGGCCCGGCTCCACCTCCACAAGCTCATCCACGAGCAGGAAGGGCTCCCGGTGCGGGATGACCGCCTTGATCTGCTCCCGATCCATCCTCACCCGGACTCCCTCCCGTCCTCCGGACGCTCCGGCGGCAGGCTTTCCCCGGCAGCTACCAGGGGGGAGGCCGCCCCACCGACAGGCGGCAGGCCCTCCCCGCCGGCGGGCGCCCCGTCCTCCCCGGGGCCGGCCCCGCCCTCCTCGGCGCCGCTCAGGTACCGGGCGGCCAGGTGCCGGTAGAGGACCTCCCCGAGCCCGGTGCCCCCGACGGCCGCCACCTGCTGGGCGACCTGCTGGTCAAACCAGTCCCTGTAGATCTGCCGGGCCAGGCTCCCCTGGCCCCCGCCCAGGCCCTCGGTTGCCCGGCGCGCCTGCTTCAGTAGGATTTCCAGGAAAAGCGCCTCAAACTCCCGGGTGACCTGCCGGAGCTGCGCCTCCCGGTCCTGCCAGTCCGGGCCCTGGAGCCGCTGGCCTGCCTCACGGCCCACCGGCCCCAGGGGCGCTCCCAGGAGCCCCGGCCCGGCCCCCAGAAGGCCCGGCCAGCCCGGCGTCCCGGTCCCGTTTGCCATTCGGCTCCCCCTCCCCTCCGGTGCCGCTCAGCCCAGCCGGCTCACCCCGGGAACCTTACCGCCGCAGCTGGTTGACCATGGCCAGCATCTCGTCCGCGCTCTGCAGGGCCCGGGAGTTCAGTTCGTAGACCCGCTGGGCCACGATGAGGTTGACCATCTCCGTGACCACTTCCACGTTGCTGTTCTCCAGGTGGCCCGGGAGGAGGGTGCCCAGGCCGTACTGCCCCGGCGCGCCGTACTGGATGGCGCCGGCATTCGGGGTGGCCTGGTAGAGGTTCCCGCCCAGGGCCAGCAGGCCCCCGGGATTCACGAAGGACGCCAGGCCGATCCGGCCCACCGGTACCCGCTGCTGAAACTGGCTGTCCCAGTAGGTCACCAGGCCGTCCGATCCGATCTGGACATCCGCGGCCCCCGGCGGGACCTGGATGGGGGTGCCGAACTCGCTCAGCACCAGAAGCCCCTGGGCCGTGACCAGCTGCCCCGCGCCGCTCAGGCTGAGGCTCCCGTCCCGAGTGTAGGCTTCGGTGCCGTCCTCCCGGCGGACCCGGAGGAACCCCGGCCCCTGGATGGCCACGTGGAGGGGCTCGCCGGTCCGGGTGAGGCTCCCCTGCTGAAAGCTCCGCTGGGTGGCGGCGAGGCGCACCCCGTTGCCAAGCTGCACCGGGCCGGGGGTGTCAGGCCCCGCCTGCAGTTCCTGGTAGAGGAGGTCCTCAAAGGCAGCCCGGCTGGCCTTGTAGCCGGGGGTGTTGACGTTGGCGAGGTTATTGGCGATGACGTCGGTCTGCACCTGCTGGGCGGCCATGCCGCTGGCCGCCGAATAGAGCGCTCGGATCATCGGCTCCGGTCCCTCCTACGGCCCCATTACCGGCCGACCAGGTCGTTCACCGCCCGGCCCAGGGCCTGGTCCTGGGCCTGGAGCGCCTTCTGGTTCGCCTCAAAGGTCCGGGTGGCGTGGATCAGCTCCACCATCTCCCGGATCGGCTCCACGTTGGACATCTCCAGGAAGCCCACCAGAAGCCGCCAGGGCCTGGCCGGGTTCTGGCCGGTGGCGGTGGAGGCGCCCCCCACCAGCGGGGCGCCGGGGCCACCCGGGGCCCAGAGGTTGTCCCCCACCTTCCGGAGCGGCCCCACCTGGTCGGTGGTGACGATGTCCAGGGTCCCCGCGAGCAGCCCGTCCACCCAGACCTCGCCATTCTCCCGGATGACGATGGACCGGCCGGCCACCGGCCTGCCGCTCACCAGGACCGGATGCCCCGCCGCGGTCACCAGCCGCCCCTGCCCGTCCTGGTCAAAGTTGCCGGCCCGGGTGTACCGGATCCCTTCCGGCGTGAGGATGGTGAAGAACCCATCCCCTTGCAGGGCCACGTCCAGGGGCCGGCCGGTGGCCTTGATGGGACCGTCGGCCAGCCGGGTGGCGGTGGCCACCGCGGTGCCTGCCGGCACCGGCCCCACCGCCCGGGTGGTGCCGGGCGCCGGCGGAACCCGGTCGTCGAGCCGCTCCTGGAGCAGGTCCTGGAAGGTGGCCGCGATGGTGACGTCCCGCTTGTACCCCACCGTCGCGGCGTTGGCCAGGTTGTTCGCCAGCACGTCCAGGCGCCGGGCCTGGGCCACCATGCCGGTGGCGGATGCGTAGATGCCCCGCAGCACGCCGGCTCCTCCCTGTCGCTGTAGGCTGCTACTCAGGGTCTTCAGGCGCTTCTTCTCATGCCTCTCTCAATGGATATCGGTCCCACCGGCCTCAGATTTAAGCCCCGGTTCGGACCCCCGCCGCCGGGTTTGCTCCCCGGCCCCCGGCCCCCGCTGGCAGCACCGTCCCTGAGGAGCCTCCCTGCTGGACGCCCCAGGCAGCAGAAGGTCCCGGGGGGTCTCCCCAGGACCGCCAAAGCCGTCTGAACCGCTGTTCCGCCCGGCCGCCGCCCGGCCAGGTCCGCCGCCTGCCCGGCCGCCGCCCGGCCCTTACATCACCCGCCGGAGCACCTGCAGGTGGTCTTCCATGGTCTCAAACCGCTCCAGGGCGATTCCCGTCCCCTTAGCCACGCAGGAGGCCGGATCCTCGGCCACGTAGGCCGGCACCCCGGTCTCCCGGGCGATCAGTTCATCCAGCCCGTGCAGCAGCGCGCCGCCACCCGTGAGGCAAATCCCCCGTTCCTGGATGTCCGCGATCAGCTCCGGTGGGGTCTGCTCCAGCACGCTCTTGACCGCCTGCACGATGGCCTCGACCGGCTCCTTGAGGGCAATCCGGGCCTCCTCGGAGGTAAAGGTGATGGTCTTCGGCAGGCCGGTGGTCAGGTCTCGGCCCCGGACCTCCATGCTCTCCTTCCGGGTGCCCGAGGCGGTGGCCACGGTGATCTTGATCTCCTCCGCCGTCCGCTCGCCGATGAGGAGGTTGTACTCCCGCTTGATGTACCGGGCGATGGCCTCGTCAAACTTGTCCCCGGCCACCCGGATCGACTGGCTGCGGACCACCCCGCCCAGGGAGAGCACCGCCACGTCGCAGGTGCCGCCGCCGATGTCCACCACCATGTTGCCGTTGGGCTTGGTGATGTCCAGCCCGGCCCCCAGGGCAGCAGCCAGGGGTTCCTCGATCAGGGCGGCCTGACGGGCCCCGGCCTCATGGGCTGCCTCGAGGACCGCGCGCTTCTCCACCGTGGTCACCCCCGCGGGGATGCAGATCATCACCCGCGGCCGGGTCAGGAAACGGGGCCCCGTGACCTTGTCGAGGAAGTACCGGAGCATCGCCAGGGTGATCTCGTAGTCCGCGATGACCCCATCCCGGAGGGGACGGGTGGCGATGATGTTCCCCGGTGTCCGCCCCAGCATCCGCCTGGCTTCCGAGCCCACCGCCAGGATCCTCTTCGTGTCCCGCTCCATGGCGACCACCGAGGGTTCCCGGAGGACGATGCCCTTGCCCCGGATGTAGATGAGGATCGTGGCCGTCCCCAGGTCGATGCCGATGTCCCGTCCCCAGCCCAACACATCCCCCACCCCTAAGGCTGTGGTTGCATCACTTGCGATGAACCTCGTGACTTCTGGTATTTTCGCCCGGGGGTGACAGGATTCCTCTCTTGCCGCGCCGGCCATTTCCGGCTCAGATCGCCGCCGGCCGGCCTCTTCCGCACAGCCCACCCTCGCTGGTCACTTCCGTGCCGGTCACCGCTCCAGGTACTTCTGCCTGGTGGCCTGGCCGCCCCGGATGTGCCGCTCTGCCTTGTTGAAGTCCAGGACCCGCTTCACCTTGGCTGCCAGCTCTGGGTTAATCCGGGGCAACCGTTCCGTGACGTCCTTGTGGACGGTGCTCTTGGAGACGCCAAAGATCTGGGCAGTCTCCCGGACGGTGTCCTTGGTGCGGAAGATATGATTGCTGACATCCAGCACCCGTTTCCAGATGTAGTCCTTCACCACCCGGCCCCCCTTCCGCCCTCGCCAGCGGTACATCAGTATTCCGAGGGCTGAGGGGGTATGCCGGATGCCCCGGGTCAGGGGGCAGGTTCCGCCAGGGCCGCCGTCGGGTCCACCGGGCGGCCGCCTCGGAGCAGTTCAAAGTGCAGGTGGGGGCCGTCTCCGGCCTCCATCGCCCCGACCGCCGGGGCCAGGTCCCCGAGCCGGTCCCCCGGCTGGACCGCCTGCCCCGGCGTCACCGCCGCCGCGGCCAGGCCCCGGTACCGGGTCTGCCACCCGCCGCCGTGGTCCAGGGTGACGGAGAGGCCCCAGAGGGGATCCTCCCCCACCGCCGCCACGGTCCCGGCGGCCGCGGCCAGGACCGGGTCCCCCGGCTGACCGGGCAGGTCCAGACC
>QGUP01000534.1 GCA_003242505.1 Bacillota bacterium | reverse complement strand
TCCCACCCCAGCACCCTGAAGGAGATCAACCGGAGGGAAGAGGATGTTGCTTGACCTGTGGGAGCCCCTGGTGGGGCGCCAGCAGCCCGAGGTGCCCGTCCTCACCAGCGTGGAGGTCACCGTCACGGGCCTCTGCAACCTGCGGTGCGTCCACTGCGCGGTGGGGGAGCAGCTGGTGACCCGGGAGCCCGAGCGGATCCCGCCCGAGGAGATCATCCGGGCGCTGGACCGGGTGCCCACCCTGACCACCCTCAGCCTGACCGGCGGCGAGCCTTCCATCCGCCGGGACCTCATCGAGGGCTGGGCGGTGCCGATCCTCCGCTACGCGAAGGACCGGGGGCTCCAGACCCAGTTCAACACCAACCTCACCTTCGAACTGGACCGCTACCTGCCCCTGGAGGGGCTGGTGGACGTCCTGCACATCACCTGGAACTACCGGGATCCCGGGGATTTCGCCCGCATCGCCCGGGTGCCCATGGCCGCGGCGGAGCGGTATTACCACCGGATCCTCCGGAACGCCGAGACCCTGGCGGCCCGGGGCTGGTTTGTCAGCGCCGAGAGCATGATGACCCACGAAACTCTGCCGGCCCTGGGGCAGTTCAACCGGCTGCTGGCCGCGGTGGGCTGCCGCCGGCACGAGATCCACCCCCGGTACCAGGCGGACTGGGGGGCGTCCCTGCCGGTGCTGGACCTGGAGACCATGGCCGAGGGGATCGAGCGGTTCCTGGAGGAGCGGGACCCGAACCTGTGGGTGCTCTTCGGCACCTTCCCCTTCTTCCCGTGCAGCCCGGATCCCCGGCACCGGGCCCTGTGGCGCCGGGTGCGGGAGGCTCCGGGGGTCACCATCCGCAACGACCCCGACGGCCGGAACCGGCTCAACATCGACGGGATCACCGGGGCGGTCCGGGTGGCGGACTTTGCCGACCTTCCGCCCCTGGGAAACATCCGGGAGGGGGCGGACCTGGTGGCCTGCTTCGCCGCCTGGCAGGAGCACCCCGCTTACCGGCCCCTCAAGTGCTGCTGCCCGGAGGCGGCCTGCCTGGGGCCCAACCTCCTCGTCGCCCAGATGTACTACCCCGGGGTGGACTTCACCACCCGCCGGGCGATCCTGGACGACCCCGCCCCCGCCCAGCGGTAGGGCGGCAGGGGTCCGCGGCCGGGCCCTGCGGACAGCAGGCAGCGGCCCGCCTGGAGTAGGCAGCGGCCCCCTGGACCTTGCGCGCATATCGACACCCCCGCCGGGAGAGATTACCGGCGGGGGTGTCAGGTTATGGAAAGGCTCCGGCGGCGGATCCCCTGGGTACTGGCCGGGTTCTTGCTCTTATGGTCCCTCCTGGGCTGGCGGACCTGGTACTGGCAGTCCGGGGTGGCGCCCCTGGTCCGGGCGGTGCACCAGCACGCCCTCACCCTGCCCCTCCAGAGCCGGGGGTGGATCCGGGACCGGAACGGGGTGCCCCTCACCGATCCCCGGCCGGCGTGGGCCGTCGCGCTCTTCCCGGCCCACTTCCGGGCCGGGGCCGCCGGGGCCGGCACGGCGGCGGAGGCCCGGTTGGCCGGGGCCCTCGGCATGCCCCCGGCCCGGCTCAGCCAGCTCCTCCGGGCCGCCGGGGAGTCGCCCACCTGGCTGGTCCGGGGCCTCTCGGCGGCGGAAGCCCGGCGGGTGGCGGACCTCGGCCTGCCGGGGGTAGCGGTGGTGGAGCAGCCCGAGCGGTACGGCCCCCGGGCCCTCGCCCGGCACCTGGTGGGCTACGTGAACCTGAGCGGAGGGGTCCAGGGGCTGGAGGCGGCCTTTGACGCCGAACTGAGGGGCGAGGGCGGTCTCCACCTCGCCGGCTACGGCACCGGCCGGGGCGCCCCCTTTCAGGGCCTGGGGATCCGGCCGGTAACCGTCACTTTGGAAAAGCCGCCGTGGGACCTGTACCCTTCTTCTTAACACATTCTCCGCCCCCCAAAAACGGAATAAAA
>QGUP01000533.1 GCA_003242505.1 Bacillota bacterium | reverse complement strand
GTGCTGGGCTGGAGCGCCCCCTGGTGGCCGCCGCAATACGTGCAGGTGCCCTGGCAGGACGCCAGGGCGTTTCTGCAGGCGGTCCTGGAGGCGGTGAGCAAGTCCGAGCAGGTGCAGGTCGGAGCGGTCGATTGGTGAGAGGCACCAGACGCGGAGAGGAGGTTATCAACCGTGAGCACGGGGCGAATCCGGCCGAGGGCCATGATGGTCACCCGGACGGTCAGGGTGATTCGAGCAGACACGCAGACGGAAGAGTTTCTGGGTGCGGGTACGCCGGTCACATTCCTGGGTGAGGAGCAGTGGTACACCGAGTGCCTCGCCCGGGTACAGGACCTTGATGGGGAGTACCTAGTGAATCCGGCATACCTTCGCCCGCATTCGCTGGCCATCCACGAGGCCGATAGGCTGCGGATGCTCTGTGACTACTGGCTTGGCAAGATTCGGGAGGCGCAGCAGCAGGGTGACGAACTCCAGGAGCGACGGGGGTGGGCCTACCTGCAGGGCATGAAGGATGCCCTGCAGATCGCCCAACGCTTCGATTTGGTCAGGGTATGGAGCCGCTGCTTTGAGGAGTTCTGCAGGGAGGCAACCAGCGATGGCTGACGTGAAGCGGCATCACATCGTTCCCGGGACTTTGGTCCGGTGGACCATCCACGGCATGGGCGGCGACCAGGTGCGGGAAGGCCGGGTGGTGGCCTACGTGCCCGCCGGCCGGGATGTCCGGGACGTCTACCCGGCGTTGCGGGATCTCCCGCCCAGCCGATTCCGGGCAGAGCTGGTCAGCCAGTTGGACCGGTACCTGGTCGCCGTCCAGCGGCCCAGCGGTGTGGTCTGGCTCTACGCCCCGCCCGTGCGGGTGGTCGAGGTGGTCCGGGGCCCGGAGGAGGAGGGGTAGCCGGTGAGCGACCGGACTCGCATCGAGTGGGCCGACGCCACGTGGAACCCGGTGGTGGGCTGCACCCGGGTCTCGGAGGGCTGCCGCAACTGCTATGCGGAGCGGTTTGCCGCCCGGTTCCCGGAGCGGTTCGGGGGCACGTCCCGGATGACTCCGGCCGGGCCCCGGTGGACCGGCCAGGTGGTGCTGCGGCCAGAGGTCCTGGAGCAGCCGCTCAGGTGGCGGAAGCCCCGGCGTATTTTCGTCTGCTCCATGTCGGACCTCTTCCACCCGGGCGTGCCGGATGAGTTCATCGACCGGGTGTTTGCCGTGATGGCCCTGGCCGAGCGGCACACGTTCCTGGTGCTGACCAAGCGGCCCGAGCGAATGCTGGCCTATCTCACCAACCTGCGCAGGCGGGCGGCTAACACGCCGGCACTTCCCATCCGCAGTGTCCCCTACGAGGACGGGCGAATCTGCGAGTTCCTACGGAATGCGCTTGGGCCGGGCACGCCGGCGATCGACCGGAAGTGGCCTCTCTCCAACGTCTGGCTGGGCATCTCCGTCGAGAACCAGAAGGCCGCCTATGAGCGGATTCCCTACCTGCTGCAGGCTCCGGCAGCTGTGCGGTTCCTCTCCTGCGAGCCGCTGCTGGGGCCCTTGGACCTTCGGAACCCCTACTATGGCCTCTTCCCCGAGCAGTGGTCAAATGCGGCCGCTATCGATTGCCACCTGGCGATGGGAGGTTCAGAGCCGGACGACCCTCCCCCAGACTATCCCCCATACGAGACACCCAAAATCAAGTGGGTGATAGTGGGCGGGGAGAGCGGCCCCGGGGCCCGTCCGATGCACCCGGATTGGGTCCGGTCCATCCGGGACCAGTGCCTTGAGGCCGGGGTGCCATTGTTCGTCAAGCAGATGGGCTCGGTATGGGCCAAAGAGCACGGCGCCGACGCCAGGGGCGCAGATTGGGACTACTGGCCCGTGGACCTCCGGGTGCGAGAGTGGCCGGCGGCGGCACGGTGAGTGATACAGTCGGTGACGGCCCTGGGCCCTGCGGCCCGGGGCCTGCTCATCCCGGGGGGGGATGGGCCTGTCC
>QGUP01000098.1 GCA_003242505.1 Bacillota bacterium | reverse complement strand
ACCTGGTGGGCCGGATCCGCCGGGAAGTCGCCGATCGGGCTCGCCACCGCCTGGGCATCCCCCGCCGGGACGGCATCCGCGCCCGCCTCGCCGCCCCCGGGGGCCCCAGCGCCCTTCGGGTCGGCATGGTGACCTGGCTGCAGGTCCTTCTCCCGATCCATCTCCTCCATCCCTCACACCCCCTGCTCTTCCCATGATACAACCCTGAGGGCAACGGAGCTTGACCAAATTGTAAACAAGTCGTAAACTCACGCCGCTGTGAATCGAGAGCAATGCCGGTTAGAAAGAGCCGGGCCCGGCCGCCGGACCCCCGGTGGCCGGACCCGGTGCAGCGGCCGGAACCCGGCCACCTACTGCCTCGAACGCCCCGAGCCGGAGTTCTGGTCGCCGGTGCCTTCCCGGTGGGAAGGGCTCAGTCGAACATCTTGCTCACGGAGAGGTCTTCGTGGATGCGGATGATGGCCTCGCCCAGGAGGGGGGCGACGGAGAGCACCTTGAGCCGGTCCCCGAGGCGGGTCGGATCCGTGGGAATGGTGTTGGTCACCACCACTTCCTTGAAGGGCGAGTTGGCCAGTCGCTCGTAGGCCGGGCCGGAGAAGACCGGGTGGGTGGCGGCGGCGTAGACCTCCCGGGCCCCCCGCTCGAGAAGGGCCTGGGCCCCGAGGACGATGGTCCCCGCGGTGTCGATGATGTCGTCGATCATGATGCAGGAGCGGCCAGCCACGTCGCCGATGACGTTCATCACCTCGGCCTGGTTGGGTTCCGGCCGGCGCTTGTCGATGATGGCGAGCCCCACCCCCAGCCGGGAGGCCAGTTCCCGGGCCCGGGGGACGCCGCCGGTGTCCGGGGAGACCACCACCGGGTTGACCAGGTCCTTCTTCCGGAAGTACTCCGCGATCAGGGGCACCGCCTTCAGGTGGTCGACGGGAATGTCAAAGAAGCCCTGAATCGCATCGGCGTGGAGGTCCATCGTGAGCACCCGCCGGGCCCCTGCGGTGACGATCAGGTTGGCCACGAGTTTGGCGGAAATCGGCTCCCGCCCCCGGGCCTTCCGGTCCTGCCGGGCATAGCCGTAGTGGGGGATCACGGCGGTGATCCGCCTGGCCGAGGCCCGCCGCAGGGCATCGAGGATGATCAGCAGTTCCATCAGGTTCTCGTTGACGGGGTGGCAGGTGGGCTGGATGACAAAGCAGTCCGCGCCCCGGACGCTCTCGCCGATCATCACCTTGATCTCGCCGTTGGAGAACCGGCCAACCTCCATGGCCCCCAGTTCGATGCCCAGGTGCCGGGCGATCTCCTCGGCCAAGGGCCGGTTCGCGTTGCCTGCAAAGATCTTCAGCCGCCGATCCTGGTAACCCACCACAGCCAGACCTCCTAGCCTTGCTGCCCCTGTTCTTTCCGAGCCCGGGCCCGGGCCCGAAGGATCTCAGCGTAGCCCGGCTTGTTCTCCTGCCGGGCCCGGGCGATGGCCAGCGCATTCTCGGGCACATCCCGGTTGATGGTCGAACCTGCCGCCACGTAGCTGTCCTTGCCGATGGTGACGGGGGCTACCAGGTTCACGTTGGTGCCGATGAAAGCGCCGGGGCCGATGATGGTCCGGTGCTTGTTGTAGCCGTCGTAGTTGGAGGTGATCACGCCCGCGCCGATGTTGACCCCTTCGCCGACCTCGCTGTCGCCCAGGTAGCCGTGATGGTGCATCTTGACCCCGGCGCCCAGCCGGGTCTTCTTGATCTCCGCGAAGTTCCCCAGCTCCACCCCGGGGCCGAGTTCGCAGCCGGGGCGGACATGGGCGAAGGGGCCGATCCGGACCCGGGGTCCGATCCGGCTCTCTTCCACCACGGACATCTCGATGCGGGTCTCCGGACCGACCTCGCAGTCGACGATCCGGGTCCCGGGGCCGATGTGACAGCCCTCGCCGATGATCGTCCGGCCCTCGATAAAGGTAAAGGGGTAGATGACCGTGTCCCGTTCCACCCGGGCCTCGGCGCTGACCCAGGTGGTGGCCGGATCCACGATGGTCACCCCTTCGGCCATCAGCCGGTCCAGAATCCGCTGCCGGAGGATGGCCTCGGCCCGGGCCAGTTCCTTCCGGTCGTTGGGCGCCAGCACGTCTTCCGGAGTGGCCACCGGCACCGCCTGCACCGGCAGCCCGTCGGCCTGCATCCGGTCGAAGACGTCGGGCAGGTAGTATTCCTTCTGGGCGTTGTTGTTATCGACCTTGTGAAGGTATTCCCAAAAACGGTCGAGCCGGAAACAGTAGACGCCGCCATTGACCTCCCGGATCTGCCGCTGTTCCGGGGTGGCGTCCTTGTACTCCACCACCCGCAGGAACCGCCCGGCCTCGTCCCGGAGGATCCGGCCCATCATCCCCGGGTCCTCGGCCACCGCCGTCAGCAGGGAGGCGTGGGCGCCGCTCTCCCGGTGGGCCTCGACAAACTTGCGGATGGTCTCCGGCCGCAGGAGCGGGGTATCCCCGTTGATCACCAGCAGGTCTCCCGCCGCGGACCGGAGGAGCGGCTCGGCCTGCATCACCGCATGAGCGGTGCCCAGCTGCGGATCCTGCACGGCGTACTCCACCGCGTCGCCCAGGTAGGCCCGGACCCGCTCCTGCTGCACCCCCACAACCACCACGATCCGCCTGACGCCCGCCTGGCGGCAGTTCTCCACCACGTGGCCGACCATGGGCTTGCCGCCCACCGGGTGCAGCACCTTCACGAGCTTCGACTTCATCCGGGTCCCGTGGCCAGCGGCGAGGATCACCGCTGTCACATCGGTCATACAACCGCCTCCCGCGGGCAAGGCTACTCCCCCCGCAATTGTAGCACAGCCCTCCCTGGGGGCAAAGAAAAGAAAACGCTATGGCTCCTGCTGCCAGCGGCGCAGGGCCAGAGCGTACCGCAACAGGCTGTAGCCGATACAGCCCAGACCACCGGCCCCCAGCCACAGGGGCAACCGGGGGTCGAGGAGGTCGATTCGGGCAATCGGCAGGGAAGGCACCAGAGACGGAGGAAGTCGCCAGTCCGGCAGTTTCCAGTCCGGAAGGTGCCAGTCGGGCCATTCCAGCCGGGGCAGGGACGGCAAGGGCAGCCGGAGCCACCTGCGCCAGCCCCCCGGGCCAGGATCGGTCGCCCCTTCCGGCACAGCGGGAGCCGGCGCCTCGCCGGTTGCTTGCCGGTGGAGTTCGGTCACCAGGGCCTTCAGCCCCGCGGCAAGCCCGCCCTCCCGGACCGCCGGGGAGTAGTGCTGCCGGATGGCCGCCAGGGCCGAGTCGACGGTGATGCCGTGGCGGCCGGCCTCGCCGCCGAGGTAGAACCGGATGGCGTGGCCCTCCTGCCGGGCCACCACCAGCAGCACCGTGTCGCCGGGAAGCTCCCACGCGGACCAGACGGCTTCCAGGTACTCCTCCAGCCCCTGGGGCCGGCTCGAGTCGATAATCAGGATCTTGTACCGCACCGGGCCCCGGAGGCTGGCCAGGAGCGCGGCCAGTTCCTCCCGCTCGGCCGCGGTGAGCGGGGTCGAACTGACGTCCTGGATCGGGTCCGGCAGCAGCGGCGGCACCTCGGGCGCGGCCAGGGCCAGGCCGGCGCCAAGGAGCCAGCCCACCAGGGCCAGGGCCAGCAACCGGAGGAGCGCGCCGGGAGCCTTCCGGCCGATCAACGCAATCGCCTCCCCGCCCAATGGATATAGGGCCCGAGATACCCGGCGTCAACTCCACAGACTCTGCCAGGGAAGGGCCCGGCCGGCCGCAACCAGGCGGCCGGCCCGGGCCCCTCTGCTGGTTGCCGGCTTCCCTTCACATCCCCGCCCTGCTCAGACCCCGGCCTTGTCCAGCAGGGACTGGTGATAGGCCTCCAGCACCGCCCGCTGGATCATCTCCCGGGTCTCGCTGGTGATGGGATGGGCCACGTCCCGGTACTCGCCGTCCGCGGTCCGCCGCCGGGGCATGGAGACGAAGAGGCCCGCCGGCCCTTCCACCACCCGCAAATCGTGGACGGCAAAGACCCCGTCGATCAGGATGGTGCAGAGGGCCTTGACCCGGTCCTCGCCGGAGAGCCGCCGGATCCGCACATCGGTGATCTGCATGGAAGCGCCACTCCCTTTTTCCTGTTGGTAAAGGAGAGATTCGCCGGCGGCTTGGAAAATCCTTCCAGGAACGGGTCTCCTTCGTCAATCTCCCTCCGGCCGGAACCGGGGGATGAGCTGGGCGTCGTACCCCTCCTGCCGCAGCGCGGCCAGCAGCTCCTGGACGTGCTGCTGGCTCCGGGTCTCGATGGCCAGCTGGATCTGCACCTCTCCCACCGTCACCCGGTCGAGCCAGCGCTCGTGGTAGACGTCGATCA
This sequence comes from Bacillota bacterium, assembly GCA_003242505.1. Lineage (GTDB taxonomy): Bacteria > Bacillota > Sulfobacillia > Symbiobacteriales > ZC4RG38 > ZC4RG38. Next base: position 2,884 of record QGUP01000098.1, on the reverse strand, counting down.
CGTTGGCCCCCGCCCGGGCCACCACCGCCAGAAGCCGCTGCAGCCCTCCGGGCCGGTCCGGCACCAGGGCGCTGATGCGGACGTACCGCCCGGCCTTCACCAGCCCCCGCTCGATGATCCGGGCCAGGATGTTGGGATCGATGTTCCCGCCGGAGACGACCACCACCACCGGCGGCTTCAGGTTGGGCACCTTCCCCGCGAGGAGCGCGGCCATCCCCACGGCGCCAGCGCCCTCAGCCACGAGCTTGGCCCGCTCCAACAGCACCAGGATACCGAGGCCGATCTCCTCCTCGCCCACCACGACGATGTCGTCCACGTACCGCTGGATGTACTCCCAGGTCAGCTTCCCCGGCCGCTTGATGGCGATGCCGTCGGCGATGGTCCGGACCGAGTCGGTGGCGCAGTACTGGCCCTGCTGGCGGCTCAGGTAGACCGCCGGCGCTCCCGCGGCCTGGACGCCGACGATCCGGCAGTCGGGGCGCAGGCTCTTGATCGCCAGGGCAATGCCGGAGATGAGCCCCCCGCCGCCGACGGGCACCAGCACCGTGCCGGCATCGGGCAGGTCGTCCAGGATCTCCAGGCCGATGGTGCCCTGACCGGCAATGATCTGCGGGTCGTCGAAGGCCGGGATGAAGGTGGCGCCGGTGGCCCGCTGGATCTCCAGGGCATGGTCGTAGGCGTCGTCGTAGGTGGTGCCGTAGAGCACGACCCGGGCCCCGTAGGCCTCGGTGGCCTGGACCTTGGTGATAGGCGCCTCCGCGGGCATCACGATGGTGGCGGGGATCCCGGCCTGCTGTGCGGCCAGGGCCACCCCCTGGGCGTGGTTGCCCGCGGAAGCCGCCACCACCCCCCGCCGCTGCTCCTCCGGGCTCAGGGTGGACATCTTGTAGAAGGCGCCCCGCACCTTGAAGGAGCCGGCCCGCTGCAGGTTCTCGGGCTTGAGGTAAACCGGACACCCCACCATGCTGCTGATGCTGGGGGAATGGTAGAGCGGGGTCCCCCGGACAAAACCGGCCAGGGCCTGCCGGGCCCGTATGACGTCGGAGAGCTGCACGGGCAGATGGGTCACATCGTTCACTCCTTTACAACAGGGAGGCTGGGGCGGATCTGCACCCTCCCCCGCTCCTCGTCGACTTCCTCCAGGGTGAGGAGGGAGAGGTACCCCTCCACCCGCTTCCGCTCCGGCTGGGCCGTCTGAATCAGCACGCCGATGCCGACCACTTCCGCGCCCTCGAACTGCCGGACCAGGTCCACCAGCCCCCGGGCGGTGCCCCCGGCCTTGATGAAATCGTCGATGATCAGCACCCGGGCCGCCCGGGGGATGGACCGGATGCCCACGGTCAGGGTCTCAATCCGGCCCCGGGAACCGGTCACATAGGAGATGGTCACCTGGGGCCCCTCGGTCACCCGACCCTCCCGGCGGGCCACCACCATGGGGACGTTGAGGGCCCGGGCGGTCATCAGGGCCAGGGGGATCCCCTTGGTCTCCACCGTCAGCACGCAGGTGGGCCGCTGGGACCGGAAGTGGGCGGCGAAGATCTCGCCAATCCGGGCGGTCCAGGCCGGGGAACTGATCAGATCGGTCATGAAGATGAACCCGCCGGGAAGGATCCGCTCCGGGGCCGAGAGCAACTGGCAGAGCCGCTCCAGAACCTCCTCCTGCTCCGCCGGAGAGGGGAGGGGCCAGTAGGCCACCCCACCCGCGGCCCCGGGCACGGTGCGGAGGATGCCCGAACCGGCGGCTTCCAGGGCTGCCTTGACCGCTGCCAGGTCCTCGCTGATGGAACTCTTGCCCACCCCCAGCCGCTGGGCGAAGTAGGAGAGGGGGATCAGTTCCCCCGGCCGCTCTACCAGGGTCTTCACGATGTACGCAACCCGCTCGGCCCGTCCGAGCTTCGCCATCGCCACTCCTCCACAGGAAAAGCCCCCGGCCCGGTGGAGCCAGGGTGCTGGACGTCTTCAGCCCGTCAGAGCCCGGCCCAGGGCCGCCCGGGCGAGCTGGAGATCGCTCGGCTTGTCCACATCGATGCCCACCTCGGGGTAGGGGCAGATGACCACCGCGCCCCGGATGCCCCAAAGGCGGGAGACGTGCTCCTCCAGGCCCCGGAGGCTCAGGGACCGGAGAAAGAGCCGCACCACAAAGGTCCAGCCCAGGAGCCCCGCCATCCGGACCGGGTTCTTCCGGTACTGCAGGAAGCTCCGGACCTTGGGGGCCACCCGGTCCGCGATCCGGGGATCGAAGACAAAGATGTTCCCGCCGGTAAAGGACCCCTCCCGCAGCCGGACGTAGGTCCGCTTGACCCCCGGGTAGCAGCGGTCCGCGACCGACCGCTCCACCACCGGGTAGTAGACGTCCGCCTCCCGCTGGGCGCAGAGGTCGAGGAGGCCCCGGACGATCTCGCCGGTGATCAGGGGGATGTCGCTGGAGGCGATCATCACCATCTGGTCCTGGGGCAGCCGGGCCAGGGCCGCGAGGACGTTGTCGACGATGTCGCCCCGGGCGGGGACAAACTCCAGGTCCTCACCCTGGAGATAGGGCTCGAGCTGGCCGGGCGGCGCCACGATCAGGATCCGGCCGACGCGCCCCGAGGCCCGCAGCCCATCGATGACGTACTGGACCATGGGCCTGCCCGCGATGGGAATGAGAGCCTCGTTGGGAGCCGGATCCACCTCCCGGAGGGGCCCCCGGTTGGCCGCTCCGGCCAGGACGATCGCGTTGACCAGCATCCCTTGCGCCTCCCCGACGTGAGCCCTGGATGCCCCTGAAGGGAATGCCCCTGAGTCCGAACCAGAATTTCGCTCCGCCCCCGGGAACTCCTCTTTTTGTCGGTCAGCAGGGAGAGCCCTTTCGCTGTCGAATCGTCTTGCCGTCGAAAATGTTGAG
>QGUP01000532.1 GCA_003242505.1 Bacillota bacterium | reverse complement strand
GTCTTGTTGGCTTGGGGATTGGTATAAGAGACAGGGATGGTGACGTGGGCCCCCAGGCCCACCGCGATCCGGGCCGCGTTGGTCCCCACGGTGCCGCCGCCGATGATCCCCCCCCGGCCCGGGGCGACCCCCGGCACGCCTCCCAGCAGCACCCCCCGCCCTCCCTGAGGCTTTTCCAGGAACCGGGCGCCGATCTGAACCGCCATCCGGCCCGCCACCTCGCTCATGGGGGTGAGGAGGGGCAGGCTGCCGTCCGCAAGCTGGACGGTCTCGTAGGCGATGGCCGCCACCTTCCGGTCCATCAGCACCCGGGTGAGTTCCGACTCCGCCGCCAGGTGCAGGTAGGTGAACAGGATCTGCCCCTCCCGGAGCAGGGGGTACTCCGGCGGCAGGGGCTCCTTGACCTTCAGGATCATCTCCGCGGCGGCAAAGACGTCGGCCGCGGAGGGCAGGATCTGAGCCCCGGTGGCCCGGTACTCGTCGTCGGTGAATCCGCTCCCCAGGCCGGCCCCGGCCTCCACGTACACGGTGTGGCCGGCCCCCACCAGGGCCTTGACCCCCGCCGGCGTCAGGGCGACCCGGTTCTCGTATGGCTTGATCTCCTTGACCACGCCGACCTTCACGATGCTTCTGCCCCTCTCCTGGTTCGGCACCGGCATGGCGCGCTCCGTCGCCGCCGGCGCGGGCCGCGCCGGGGCCCCGGCTCCTGCCCGGACGGCGCCAGGCGGACCGGTGACGAACGCGACATCCGGAAACTATCTGTTCATTGCGATTATCCCAGACGGCTGCGGGCAACTCAAGGGGCCGTTACGGCGCGAGGGCCAGCCGGGCGGCGATGCCGAGGAGGATGGGCGTCACCCACCCCTCCACCAGGGCGGCGACCACCGCCAGGGCCCCAGCCCCGGCCATCCAGCGGGTATAATCCCCCAGTTCTCGGTAGAAGTGGGAGCGGCTCCGCCGGGCCCGGCCCTGGACCACCGCCAGGGCAAAGTCCAGAGCCCCGGCGCCGGCCAGGGCCAGCGCGGGGATGGCCACCAGGTTGTGGGGCAGGAGCCCCGCCGCGGCCAGCACCGCGCCCCGCCACCCGAACTGCGCGCTCAGGAACCCGGCGGCAAAGCCGGCGACGAAGCCCCGAAAAAAGAGGAGGCCAAGCCCCACCAGGCTGCCGGCGACGGTGAGCCCCAGAAGCCAGAGGAAGGCCACCAGCCGCAGGTTCCGGACCGCCAGGGCGAGGGCGGGCCCGGGCTCCAGCCGGCCCAGCGCCCCTCCCTGCCCCAGGGCCGCCAGGTGACCGGAGATGAGGGCCACCAGTTCCATCCGGTCCCGTTCCCCCAGGGCCCCGACCCCCAGGGCGCCCAGGACCACCCCCAGGACCAGCAGGGCCATCCCCAGGGCGAGGTGCCCGCTCCGCTGGGCGAGGGACCGGCCCAGGACCTGCTCCAGAAAGACCACCGCCGCCACCCCCGGTGGACGAACCTGGAGCATGGGTATGCGGGGCGGCGGGGGTTCAGTCCAGGGCTGCGCCGGAACCGGTCCTCGGTCCGGTCAGGTCCAGACTGGAACCCCGACATGGATTCGGCCTGGCCCAGGCTCAATCCAGGACCAGCCGGCCGTAGATGCCGCCGGCACCGGAGGCGATGGCCACCGCGCCCCGGCGGGCGGCGTCGATCCGCTCCGCCAGGGCCGGGCCCACCACCTCGGCCAGCTCCTCCCGGGTCGCCCGGTGTAGCACCGCCATCTCCGAGCCGAAGGCCGCCAGCAGCCGGTCCAGGGTGCGGCGGCCCACCCCCGGGACGAAGGCGAGGGGAATCTGGTGGACGTAGGGCGGCCGCCGGCGCCTGGCCCGGGGCGCCTGGTGGGTCGCCGGCCGCGGCGTCACCGGCGGCTCCTGGTGGGTCGCCGGCGTCCCCAGCCGCCCGCCTCCGGCCGCCGCCAGGAGGTGGGCCCGGTCCCGCACGCCCAGGACCCGCCGGG
>QGUP01000531.1 GCA_003242505.1 Bacillota bacterium | reverse complement strand
CCGGCTCCAGGCCGCGGGGGTGGCGGCGATCTTCACCCCCGGCACCCCCACCTCGGAGGCCATCGCCTTTGTCCGGAACTGGTTCGCCGCCCGCCGAACCCCGGCGGGGGCGTGACCTGGGGGCGGAGGCGTGACCTGGGGGCAGCCGCTATGATTTGCTCTTAGAAGCTGGTCATAAGGGGGCGGCTCTGGTATGATGATCAAGAAAGTCGACCATCTGGGCATCGCGGTGCGGGACCTGGCCACCGCCATCCCCCTCTACCGGGATGTCCTGGGCCTGCCCCTCGAGAGGGTGGAGGAGATCCCCGCCGCCGGGGTGCGGGCGGCCTTCTTTGCCGCCGGGGGGGTCCACCTGGAGCTTCTGGAGCCCACGGACCCCGAGGGTCCCATCGCCCGGTTCCTCGCCCGGCGGGGGGAGGGGATCCACCACGTCGCCTTTGCGGTGGAGGATATCCGGGAGGCCATGGCCCGGGCCCGGGCCGCGGGGCTGGAACTCCTTTCCGACGAGCCCCGGCCCGGGGCCGGCGGTGCCCTGGTGGTCTTCGTCCATCCCCGCTCGACCCGGGGGGTGCTGGTGGAGTTTGTCCAGCGCCCCCGGGACCCGGCGCACCCGCCAGACCCCTGGGCCCGGGAGGTAGAACCGGAAGTATGAGCATGGAGGAGCGGATGGCCCAGCTGGCCGCGGAGACCGAGCGGCTCCGGCTGGGCGGCGGCCCCAAGGCCATCGAGAAGCGGCACAGCCAGGGAAAGCTCACCGCCCGGGAGCGACTCGCGCTGCTCTTTGACCCGGGCACCTTCACCGAGACCGACCTCTTCGTCAAGCACCGGGGGACGGAGTTCGGCCTGGAGAACCGGGAACTGCCCGCAGACGGGGTGGTGACCGGCTTCGGCCAGGTGGACGGCCGGACGGTCTTTGCCTACTCCCAGGACTTCACCGTGGCCGGCGGCTCCCTCGGCGAGATGCACGCCAACAAGATCGTCAAGATCCTGGAGATGGCGATGAAGGCCGGGGCGCCGGTGGTGGGGATCAACGACTCCGGCGGCGCCCGGATCCAGGAGGGCATCGACGCCCTCAACGGCTACGGGAAGATCTTCCGGGCCAACACCCTGGCCTCCGGGGTGATCCCCCAGATCGCGGTGATCATGGGCCCCTGCGCCGGCGGCGCGGTCTACTCCCCGGGGCTGATGGACTTCGTCTTCATGGTGGACCAGGGCTCGTATATGTTCATCACCGGCCCCGAGGTGATCAAGGCCGTCACCGGCGAGGAGGTGACCTTTGAGACCCTCGGGGGCGCCCGGGTCCACGGCACCCGGTCCGGGGTGGCTCACTTCGTCGCGCCCTCGGAGCAGGAGGCCATCGCCCAGGTGCGGCGGCTCCTCAGCTTCCTCCCCAGCAACAACATGGAGGACCCGCCCCGGCTGCCGGCGACGGACCCCATCGACCGGGCGGAGCCGCGCCTTGCGGAGATCGTCCCGGTGGATGCCAACAAGCCCTACGACATGCGGGAAGTGATCCGGGCGGTGGTGGACCACGGGGACTTCCTCGAGGTCCACGCGGAGTGGGCGATGAACATCATCGTCGGCTTTGCCCGGATCGGCGGCATGCCAGTGGGGATCGTGGCCAACCAGCCCCGGGTGCTGGCCGGGACCCTGGACATCAACGCCTCGGACAAGGCGGCCCGGTTCGTCCGGTTCTGCGACTGCTTCAACATCCCCATCGTCACCTTCGTGGACACCCCCGGGTACCTGCCGGGCACCGCCCAGGAGCACGGGGGGATCATCCGCCACGGCGCCAAGCTTCTCTACGCCTACGCGGAGGCGACGGTGCCGAAGATCACCGTGGTGATCCGGAAGGCCTACGGCGGCGCGTACCTGGCCATGTGCGCCCAGTCCATGGGGGCGGACTTCACCATGGCCTGGCCCACCGCGGAGATCGCGGTGATGGGGGCCGAGGGGGCGGCCAACATCCTCTTC
>QGUP01000530.1 GCA_003242505.1 Bacillota bacterium | reverse complement strand
GCGGGGGTTCCGGGCCCCGCGGCATGCGGCACCGGGTTCCTCCGAGGCCTGGGGAACCCGGCCATCCTCTCCCTCCTGCGGGTGATCGACAACCCCCGGCAGGACATCCCCCTGGCCGCGGTACTCCGGGCCCCCTTTGCCGGGCTGGGGCTCAGCCCTGAGGACCTGGCCCGGATCCGGCTCTGCCACCGGCAGGGGAGCTTTTACGACGCGGTGGTCCGGGGCGCCGCCCTGGCGGACGGGCCTGGGGCCGCCGGCGGGGCCACCACCGCCGGCGGGACGACGGCGGTCGACGGCACCAACGCCCCCAGCGGGGCCTCGGACGGGGAATCCCTGGTGCCGCCGGACCTGGCCCGGCGGCTCGCCGCCTTCCTCCGGCGGCTGGACCGGTGGCGGACCCTCGCCCGGCAGGAGCCCCTCAGCCAGCTTCTCTGGCAGCTCTACGAGGAGACCGGCTACCTCTACTACGTCGCCGGCCTGCCGGGGGGCGCCCAGCGCCGGGCCAACCTCCTGGCCCTCTACGACCGGGCCCGGCAGTTCGACCAGTTCGCCCGGCAGGGGCTCTTCCGGTTCCTGCGGTTTGTGGACAACCTCCGGGACCGGGGGGAGGACGTGGGGCCGGCCCCGGCTCTCTCGGACCAGGCCGACGTGGTCCGGGTGATGAGCATCCACAAGAGCAAGGGGCTGGAGTTCCCGGTGGTGCTGGTGCTGGGCCTGGGCCGGCAGTTCAACACCCAGGACGAACGGGCCCCGGTGCTCCGGCACCGGGACCTGGGGCTGGGGCCGGCGGTGGTGGACCCGGACCTCCGGTGCCAGTACCCGTCCCTGGCCCACCGGGCCATCGCGGTGCGGCTCCGCCGGGAGATGCTGGCGGAGGAGATGCGGGTGCTGTACGTCGCCCTCACCCGGGCCCGGGAGCGGCTCGTGCTGGTGGGAACCTGCCGGGACCTGGTCCAGGCCGCGGCTGCCTGGGCCCGGAGCCTCACCGCGCCGGACTGGCCCCTGCCCGAGACCGCCCTGGCCGGAGCCCGGAGCTATCTCGACTGGATCGGCCCGGCCCTGATGCGCCACCGGGACGGCGCGCCCCTCCGGGAACTGGCCGGCGTCGCTGCTGGGGAGGGTTCCGGCCCCGTCTGGGCGGACCCGTCCCGCTGGCTCATCCGGGTGCTGCCCGGCGACCAGGCCCGGGTGCCCAAAGTGGAGGCGGCGCCGGCCGAAATCGGCGCCGCCGACCGGGCCGCCGAGGCCGGCATCGCGGCCACCGGGGCCGGAGAGCCGGTCGGAGGGGATGAGGTGGCCGCGGGCCGGGAGGCCGGCCTCGCCGGGGCCGACCTCCCCTGGGATGAGATCCTGGCCGGGGAGCCGCTGCCGGAGCCGCCCGCGCCCACGCCCCAGCGGGAGGCCCTGGCGGCCCGGCTCGCCTGGCAGTACCCCTACCAGCGGCTGACCCAGGTCCCGGCCAAGGAGACGGTGACCGGGGTGAAGCACCTCTTCACCCCCGGGGCGCCGGGGGAGCGGGAGGTGGCCGCGGCAGGTGCAGCCGGCGCCCTGGCCGGGCCGATGGAAGCGGGCCCGGCGGGTGCCGCCACGACTCCCGGTGGGGCGGACGCCCTGGCCGGGGCAGCCGACGCCGGAGTGGAGGAGGCCGTCGTCATCGAAGCCTTCGAAGCCGCTCCCGAGGGCGAGGTGGTGCGGCTCGAGGGCCCGGTGCCGGTGGAGTACCGGCTCCAGCCCATGGCCCGGCCCCGGTTCCTGCAGGAACGCCGGTCCCTCACCCCGGCGGAACGGGGCACCGTGACCCACCTTTTCCTCCAGCATCTCCGGCTGGTACCGCCGCTGGACCTCCCGGCCCTGGCGGCGGAGCGGGACCGGCTCGTCCCCCCGGGGAACCTGACCCCGGGGGAGGCCGAGGCCTGTCCCTTTTAAAAACTTCACACGCCGCCCAAAAAAAAAAGGGTGAAACTCGCGGGGGGCCG
>QGUP01000529.1 GCA_003242505.1 Bacillota bacterium | reverse complement strand
GTGGTGGCCACCCGGCCCACGGACACCGTCGGGCTCGTCGGTTTCATGCGCACCCTCGCCGCCCGGCTGGAGCCGAAGGTGGCCCGGCTGATCGTTTTCGACCGGTCGGAGCGGGAAAACGTCTACCCCGAGGAGTGGCAGCCCGAACTCCTGCCCCAGTGCGACCTGGTCTACATCACCGCCACGGCGATCCTGAACGGCACCCTGGAGCGGCTGCTCACGTACTGCACCGGGGCCCGGGAGGTGGTGGTCGTCGGCCCCACCACGCCCCCGTACCCGGCGGCCTTTGCCGGCACCGGCGTGACGTTCCTGGCCGGAGCGGCCTGGCCGCCGGAGCACCGGGAGGCGGTGATGGCGGCCATCGCCCGGGGGGCCTCCTTCCACGCCATCTCGTCCCTGGCCCGGCGGTGGGCCATACGGGTGGGGACGCGGCCGCACGAAAGGGGGCCAGGGTCCTGATCCCGCGCATCTTTGGCCCTGCAGCCTTTAGTCTTACATTCTACTTCACCCACCCGGCCGTCTGGGCGCGGCTGGACAGGGGACCAGCCCTCGGGTAGCATAAGAGGTTGTAGGAGGCTTCTGAGTCTGAGGCAGGCTGCCCGGGGCCCGCCCTGCGGGCCCCGGGCGGCGCAAGGAGGGAAACCTTTGGTGAGCGCCGCTCCGGCCGGTCCGATGAAGGTGGGGTTCATCTCCCTGGGCTGCCCCAAGAACCTGGTGGACACCGAAGCGATGCTGGGGCTGATGCGGGGGGACGGCTGGGAGATCACCAACCGCAAGGAAGAGGCCGACGTCCTGGTGGTCAACACCTGCGGCTTCATCGAGGCGGCGAAGAAGGAGTCCATCGACGCGATCCTGGAGGCGGCCCAGGAGAAGCTCTACGGCCGCTGCCGGGCCCTGGTGGTGGCGGGGTGCCTGGTCAACCGGTACGCCAAGGAACTGCTGGAGGAGATCCCGGAGATCGATGCGGTGATCGGCACCGCCGACTACCCCCGGATCGTTGAGGTCGTGAACCAGGCCCTGGCGGGCCAGCGGGTGGAGGCCATCAGCGACCCGGACGCCATCGCAGACTGGAACTTCGACCGGGTGCTGGCCACTCCCCGGTACACCGCGTACCTGAAGATCGCCGAGGGGTGTGACGCCGCCTGCGCCTTCTGCTCCATCCCCCTCATGCGGGGCGGTCACCGGAGCCGGCCGCTGGAGTCCATCGTCGCGGAGGCCCGGCGCCTGGCGGCGATGGGCGTGAAGGAACTGATCCTGGTCTCCCAGGACACCACCTACTACGGCCTCGACCGGTACGGCAAGCTGATGCTGCCAGAACTCATCCGGCAGCTGGCGGCCATCGACGGCATCCACTGGATCCGACTGCTCTACAGCTACCCCACCCGGGTCACCGATGAACTGATCGAGGTCATCGCGACGGAGCCCAAGGTGGTAAAGTACCTCGACATCCCCCTCCAGCACGGCAGCCGCAAGATGCTGAAGCTGATGAACCGGCCGGCGAACCCCGAGGCCTACCTGCGGCTGATCGAAAAGCTCCGGGAGCGGATCCCGGGGGTCGCCCTCCGGTCCACCTTCATCGCCGGCCACCCGGGGGAGACGGAGGAGGACTTCGAGGAGCTGCTGGCCTTCATCCGCCGGGCCAACCTGGACCACGTGGGGGTCTTCGCCTACTCCCAGGAGGAGGACACCCCCTCCGGCCGGAGGCCGGACCAGGTGCCGGAGGCGGAGCGGGAGCGCCGGCGGCAGAAGGCGATGGCGGTGCAGCGGGTGCTGGCCCTCGCCCACAACCGGGCCCAGGTGGGCAAGACCTTCGAGGTGCTGGTGGAGGGCCGGGCGGGCCACGGCTACGTGGGCCGGTGCTACCGGCAAGCCCCGGAGATCGACGGGGTGGTCTACTTCAGCGCGGTGGGCCAGGACCTGGAGCCGGGGCAGTTTGTCCCGGTGGAGATCACCGGCATCCGGGGCTACGACCTGGTGG
>QGUP01000528.1 GCA_003242505.1 Bacillota bacterium | reverse complement strand
CTGGGGGGGGGGGGACGGTGACTGGGTCGGGGCCCGCCCCCGAGCCTGTGGGGCCCTCGGGTTTGGCCCGGGCCCTGCCAGGGGAGCCCTGAGAAAGCTGGGCCTGGCCTGCGGCGCCCTGGGCAGTCTGGGCCTGGCCCGAGGCGCCCTGGGAAAGGAGGAGGTTCATGGCGGACGAGGGCCGGACGGCGGTGGCCGTCAGCGGAAAGGCGGCCGGCGCCTTCTCGACCTTTGAGCGGGAGATCCAGAGCGGCAGGCTCTTCTCCACCCGGTTCAGCCCGGAGACCGCGCTGGTCTTCGACCCGACGTCCCGGCAGCTGGTGACCGTTACATCCGAGATCCCGTCCATCGCCCTGGGGGACGTCTTTCCCTTTGTCCTCGAGGGGCTTACCTTCCCCCGGAACCTGCTGTGCGTGCCCGGCGGGCCGTGCTGCGCGGCCCGGGGCAGCGCCGAACTCCGGGCCGGGGGCGATGTGGCCCAGCTGACCGCCCGGGTGACCGGGCTCGGTCCCCTGCCCCCGGGGACCAACCTGACGGTCTGGCTGATCCACGACCTGGTGGTGCCCGACACCCTGCACCCCGCGGACCTGGCCTGCCTGCCCCGGCTGGCGCCGGGGGTGAACTTGCCCTGCACCCGGTTCACCGTCGACGGCCTGCCCCCCAACCTGGGCCGGACCGACGTGCCGGCCTGGAACACCGTCGCGGTGCCGGTCCGGGCGGGCGAACTGACGGTCCAGCCCGACGGCAGCGCCCTGCTCCAGGTCCCCCTCAGCCCCGACCGCAACCTGGCCCTGGACCCCCGGGCCCTGGTGGCGGGGATCACCGGCCCCGCTGCCCCGGCCCTCCCGTCGGGGCTCGTGGCCGCCATCCTGACGGACTGCTTCATGCGCCCCGCGACGGTCTTCCCGCACCTGGACGTCAAGACCTGCCTGCCCCAGCGCATCGCCGCCATCACCCAGGCGGTGGTCGCCCGCTTCGACAAGAACTGCGACGGCTGCGTGACCCCGGAGGAGGTGGCGGGGGTGGAAGGGGCGTTCCTCTGCCCGGGGGACTTCAACCGGCTGGCCATCACCGCCGAGCCGGCGGCCAAGACCGCACCGGAACTGCTCCCCACCGAGGCCGGGCTGGTGCTGGTGGGCCACCCCCAGCACGGGGGCCACGGTGCCTGACTCGACCGCCCCGGGGCAGGGGCTGCAGGGCAGAGAGGATGATGGGGCACTCACCCCTGGGACGGCGAGGGACCACCTCCACCGGACGGCGGAGGTGGTCCCTGGGCGTTTTAGCCCTCCCGTGACCAGACCGGCCGGAAGGTCGTGAGAATGATCCGGCAGATCGCCTCCCACTGGCCGTAGTCGTCAGGGGGAAAGGCGGCCATCACCACCTGCTCCCATGTGCCGTCCGGGCTGAACAGGTTCCAGGCCAGCATCACCCGCTCCTCGCCCCCGAGCTGGATGGTGCCCTTCACTTCAAAGGCCCTGGCGGGGGCCAGATGGGTGAGCGGACGGACCGAGAAGTCGGCCGGCCACCGGCCGCTGGCCAGGAGTTCGGCTTCCGACCCGGGCACGGGGTCCCCCTGGAGCCGTTCCGTCACGATGTAAATCTGGGCCGGCCAGGAGCCGATCCGCACCGTGCGCAGGCTGCCGGAGAAGACCACCGGCCAGTCTCTGGGATATTCGATGTCGAAATACAGGGTCTGCTCCCGGGTCAGCGGTACCAGGTCCACTTCCTTCGGGGCGATGTCGGGACCCGGGACGATGGTGCTCTCGTAACGCCGGGTGTAGGGGGCGTACCGGAAGAGGAAGGACCGCACGGCGTACCCGCCGCCCTCCTCGTACTGGCGGAACCCGACCCTGACCGCCTCCCCTTCCGCGGCGATCTCCCAGTCCACCGAGTCCTTGAGGCCCACGCTGAACCCGTCGGCCCCGGGCATCAGGACCCATCCGTCGACGACCCGCCCGTCGGTGACGGTGACCAGCAG